>JAJRZP010000001.1 GCA_024275195.1 Chloroflexota bacterium
CATAAAACCCGGGACCCTCTCCGATTATCAGAATTCCACCGTTGGCCGATCCATTGCCGGGAACCGCATTCGTTCTTCCAGAGTGCAGCGCACACAGTGCGCATAAGCGCACCGAATCGGCAATTTCATCGATTGATTCCCAGCGTTTCACTCTGGGGGTATCGGCATTGGTCAAAATGAGTGGCTCTAAGACTGAGCTAGGTCCGGATACGGACGTCGGTTCGTATCTTCAAGTTATCACATCAGTATTAAGATCATTCACACTTTGACTCCGTCTCCACGGTGGGAGAGGGTTAGGGGATGGGTAGATTGCGACGTGCGACCAAGTCGTCCGACGCTGCCCGGAGTAATCAAAAAAAAACGCACTGTTCTCAACTAGAAATAGTTGAGAACAGTGCAGCAGAATTGTCAGAACGCCAGAGCGTTCGAAGAAGCAGGAACCCGAACTATTCGGTGATACCGCGCTCGGCCAGATACGTCACAGCATCCTGAACCGTCTTGATACCTTCAGCATCTTCGTCTGAAATCTCGAGAGGCTGGTCGTCTGAACCAAACTCCTCCTCGATCGCCATAATCAACTCGACCACGTCGAGGGAGTCGGCATTGAGATCTTCAGTGAAAGAAGACTCCGCCGAAACATCTGAGGCATCAACACTGAGTTTGTCGGCAGCAATATCGCGGACTCGATCCAACACACTGGCCATTTACTTCAACCCCCGGGAGGTCATGCGGAACGGCCGTCCCGCTCGAACTTGTATTTTCGAATAACGTTCACCATAAAACATGGTCGAACGGCAAACTATCCTAGCAGAGCGCCGAGCACTCCGTTAACGAATTTTGGCGACGAGTCTGACCCGAATAGTCGGGCTAGTTCAACCGCCTCGTTCGCTACCACGTTTTGCGGGGCAGCATCATCCATCTCCAATTCGGCCATCGCAACCCGTAAAACGTTGCGCTCTACGAGCGGCATCTGATCGGATGGGAACTGAGATGCAAGTTCGGCGATGCGTGAGTCCAGCTTGGTTCGCTGCTCCTCGCACACCCGTACCAGCCTGGTTGCAAAATCTACGTCATCGTCGCTCAACCCGCGCTCCGCAGCGAGGCGTCTTACGGCTGCGACCGCTGGATGACCGGATGAGTCGGATTCGTACAGCGCCTGCACGACCGCGGCGCGGGAACCTGTGCGGCCACCACGAATCGGTGGGGCGTTCTCTCCAACAGCATCCCCATCAACTAGATCGTCCAGACGATCTGGCTCTTGTGGTAGGAATTTAGATTTGGCTGCAGACACGTTGAATCGGCCCTGTGGGCACACTTACTCGGAAAACGATCCGGGTTTGCTTCTGAAATATCCTAGGAGGCGCTGGCGTACGCAAGTACCGACGCGAAATCGCCAATGTTGGCAACAGTCGCGTTGCGGTCGATTCGCTTCACCATTCCAGAGAGGATACGGCCATGACCGATCTCGTAGAACTGTTGGATACCGGCGTTCAGCATGAACTTGACGGTGCTGTTCCACTGCACACATGAAGTCAACTGCAATCGAAGTTCCTCTTTTACATCTTCGGCTGTGTTGAGCGTTCTGGCGTGAACGTTGCCAACAAGGGGAACGAGCGGGTCGTGGAACGTAAGTGAATCGATCATCGCATTCAGACCGTTCTGAGCAGGGCTCATCAAACCTGAATGGAAAGCACCGGCAACCTGTAGTGGAATCGCCTTCTTGGCACCACGGGCGCTTGCAATATCGATTGCCATCGCAAGGCTGCGGTGATCACCGGCGAGGATAATCTGCTGCTCCGTGTTGATAGTCGACATCTGTGCGCCAGACTCACGGCAAATCTCTTCGGCTGTCACTTCGTCCAGGCCGATAAGGGCGGCCATCCCGCCGGGTCGTTCTTCGCAGGCACCCTGCATAAGCCGACCCCGCTCAAGAACCAGCTTTACTGCGTCTGTGATGCTCAGCACCCCCGCAACCGCAAGGGCAGAATACTCACCAAGTGAGTGGCCTGCGGTGGCGTTTGGAATTTGAAGGATACCCGTCGATTCTTCCATCGCTCGCCAAGCTGCCACAGAAGTTGCCATGATGGCGGGCTGGGTATTCTCGGTCCTTCGCAGCTCGTCGTCAGGCCCCTCGAACATTAACGTTGAGAGCTTGCGACCCAGAGTGTCGTCAATCTCGTCGAACACCTCGCGTGCGGCAATGGAATTCAAATACAGGTCTTTTCCCATGCCAACGGCCTGTGAGCCCTGGCCAGGGAACAAGAACGCAATCTTCGAAGCTGTCTCGGTAGTCATAAAAGACCGACTCTCCTGCTTGAGCAGTACCTAATTACGAATCTGACTCGATAGTTGCGCCCGCCGCCGTTGCGATTGGCTGCACCTGTTCGAGAAGGTTCACCTGTGGCCAGTTGCCCGGCATGGTGCGACCTTTGTGGTTTCCACATTCCGGGCAAGCAATGTGCGGCTGGATTCGTTCCTGCCGTGAACATGGGCAAACTGAAGACGCAGGCAACTTAATGGCGTTGTGGGCGTTTCGGTTTCCCTTGCGGGCACGGGTATGTTTTTTCTTTGGAAGTGGTGCCATATCTATTTATCAGTTGGGCCTTTGCCCACTCAATCTGCAGATTCTCCGCTATTTTCCATTAGTTCCGCAAGAGCCGCCCAACGCGGATCCTGTGAACTTTTAGCGCACGAGCAAGCAATTATATTGCGATTTACCGTGCAAATGTGGCAAATTCCAAGGCAATCATCGTTGCAAAGTGGGGCAATTGGAAGTGCGCTGAGAAGAGCCTGACCGAGCCCCTCAGTTAAATCCAGGAAATTCTGTTCATCAATAACAAGGGCGGAATCGTAATAATCATCCCCGTCTGTGCCTATCGTGCGGCTGCCCGAGCGATTGCCCGAACCACTTACCAGATCAGCGTTAGCCGGAGAGAACTCCTCTTCCATCGTCACGTCAACATAAACAGTCGCCGGTTCAAGACACCTGCTGCACGAATCGTGCGTGACCGCTTCAATATCGGCTTTCACAAGCACAGTTAGATCGGTTCGCATCAAGCGGACAGAACCACTGATCTCATCTAACGAACGACCGTCAACGACAAGCCGTTCGTTCTCGAACTCATGCTGCTGATTATCACCGAGATTCCCGGTAAGCAGCCCCGCAACGTTGTAGATCATCCAGTCCAAATCCCCACTAAAAGGACCCGAAACGAGCAACACGTACACAATATTCTACTGTAAATACGACTATCTACGTGAGCAAGTGTTTACGTGATAAGCGACCCGATTGGCTTAGGTGTGCGTTTCGAACCGTGAGCGCCCGGTGATCAATGCCAACAAGTACATGAGTATTGACTCGAATGCGCGATACTCAGCAACATGTTCAACATTCAGGCTCCAATCACCCATCGTGCATCTCACGCCAGATCGCAACATGAACGAGTGAATCCCTGCAGACGCTTAGAACTAAAGAAGCGATCAGACGCATTCAAGAAGTCCGAACGTACCAAGCGAAACCGAGGCACGGTCGAACCGGGAGTATTCGCCGGTCGTAAGCGTGTCGGATTCGAGGGCGTACCGCCACACACCCGACTCTGGGCGGGTTCAAAGCAACGGAGATTGTTTACATGAATGACGAAAGACAGTTCGAATTTTGGTGCCACGTTCGTGGGACGTTGAAAGGTACTCCGGTTTCTGGGACATGGGACGAATGTATGAGCGGAGCGAAGGCGCATTTTAATGCGCATCACCGCAGACATCCGGTATTGGCTGAATGGTCAAGCAAAAATTGGTCAAATGAACCAACCCGCAAAACGTGGACGTTTCCACATGCCGCCAGTGAATCAGCGTTTGAGTTGAACCTCAAACCGAGCTAGCACCCCAAAGCAACCGGCATCCGTGGTAAGCGACCCGATTGGCTTAGGTGTGCGTTGGTGATATTTCACACTATCGATCCCACACTTCATCTGAAACCCACGACCGTCATCCCGACCTCGATTCAGTGCTACCGCGTCTCGAGCAAAGTCATCGGAGCCGAGGGGTCTGGGGTCGGGACGCGCCTGTCGCTGCACTCCCTCAGAATGCGTGCCGGTATCAGAAATATGCGAGAAATCGAGAAAGCAGAGTGGTTGACTGCGACCTCGCCCGGAGCCAGGCGCCCCGCCCAGAACAACAACGCTCTACGCATACCAACGTCGGCCAAAGTCGCGTACGCTGTCACCAATCCTGTACCGCACAATCAACTCGGGCAAGATCAAAGCAACCGAGGTTGCATACGTGAGTAAATGTCCGTACTGAAATCTAGGATCAGGCGAATAAGAATCGAACTGATCGTTTCGTTCATCAAAAGGTTCGAAGACTATCGCCGATTCGATATATTGACGTTGAAACCGAATTCAAAAGGCTAATTCCATGGCAGTCGAACCAGAAATCCTGAAGAAGAACGCTGAGCAACTCGAACGACTCGAGAACCTGGTGGCGTCACATCCTCACTACAACGTCGATCTCGGGGGTGAGTGGACCTCCGCTGTTGCGTTTGCGCACCTGGGATTCTGGGATCAGCGGCAGGCCGAACTGTTGCGGCATTGGAATATAGGTGATCCGCTTCCTGAATCGGCGACCGACGATCAACTCAATTCGGTCCTCGAACGTTACTGGCAGCAATTGATTCCCGAAGCCACCGGACAGATGGCGATCTATGCCGCGCGAGAAATCAACGAGATCGTCGAGTCGCTACCCGACGATAAAGTCGAAGCACTCATGGCTCTTGGCAAGCGGTTTATGCTGGCACGCGGCGATCACCGGAAAGAGCACATCGACCAGATCGAACGAGAACTCTAGAGCGACCCTTACGCCTCTCCTCGTCTACAAGCCTGCCCTCCGGACGACGTCGCTGGGATGATCAAGCGTTGACGTTAACGGACTTCACGAGCGAAGCCGAGGGGTCTCGGCGGGTAGAAAGTTTACGTAGCCAAGAATTCAACCGGAGCTTGAACGAACGTTTCTTGCCGGGTAATGGTCGGTCGCGAGATCCCTCGACTGCGCTCGGGGAATCGGGGTTTGGCGTTGGATGACTCCACTCGAGAATTCGAGAGTTTGTGTCAACGGACTTCCCGGGCGAATTTGACCGGCAATAAGCCTTCTGTCTGGCAGTCGTTTTCATCTAAAACTTATAAGCAAGTGAGACAGCAGGTGAGCGATGCTGTTTTAATTTCGCTGGGACAGTGTTAACTTCTGAATATGGCTTCGTGCGTAGTAAATTCTGCATGGCACGAACTAGCCTCAAACACTCCAATGATGCCCAATTCGATAACTCTCGCCGACAATCTCGACTTCCTCCGCGATGTCGACGATAGCTCGGTGAATCTGATCTACATCGATCCACCGTTCAACACGGGTGCCAAGCAGTCGATGACAAGCCTGAAAACGGTGCGCGACGACGACGGTGATCGAACGGGCTTTGGCGGAAATCGATACCGCACCGAACGGGGCGACAGCAAGTCGTATCTCGATTCGTTTGACGACTACATTGGGTTTCTTGCGCCTCGAATGGACGAGGCGCGTCGAGTTTTAGCTGCTCATGGTTCACTGTTTTTGCACGTCGATCAACGCGAGTCGCACTATTGCAAGGTGTTGCTCGATAGTGTTTTTGGCCGCGAATCGTTCATGAATGAAATCATCTGGTCGTATGACTACGGCGGTCGATCTAAGCGGAAATGGCCTGCCAAGCACGACACGATCTTCTGGTACGCAGTCGACCCTGAAAACTACACGTTCAATGCCGACGCCATTGATCGAATTCCGTACATGGCACCGACGTTGGTAGGCAAGGAAAAAGCTGCCCGAGGCAAAATCCCGACTGACGTCTGGTGGCAGACGATCGTTCCGACTAACGGCAAGGAACGAACGGGCTACCCGACGCAGAAGCC
>JAJRZP010000031.1 GCA_024275195.1 Chloroflexota bacterium
CCTTATTACCACCCACGTTTCGTGAAGCAGCATCTCTATCGGACACACGGTCGAGGCTAATCTAAGACCGTAGGCCCTGGGCTCTGATAACGGTGCCCACTCCGTCGGCAGCTACTCGCTTATGTATGCTTTCGCTTCGAAGCTCACGGGTCCATTCGGTTCCGGTCGTGATATCGGGCTTCCACTTGCCCCGACTCTCTTTGATCCGTAACGAAACTTACTAGTCCCGATCAACGCAAATATTAAATTTGAACTGCCTTCAAGCCTAGCCTCTGGAGAGGCAATGAGTCAATTTTGGTTGAGGTTCGAACGGGGATTCACTCAAATGTACGCGACAGAAAGCAGAAAGCAGAATTTCCTGAACTCGGTGGAACAAATCGTTAGGCCGTGGCGTCTTAGCTATGACGGACGACCAATCGAGGCGTCCTCTGAAAGCAAATATCAGGGCGATTCTTGCCCGACCTGAAAGATACAACCGGAAAAAAATGTTTAGCGGAACCAAAAATAAGTGGCTCGTACTGGTTGCGATTGCAGCCTTTGCTGCGTTCGTCGTAGCTTGTGGCACAGACGAGACTGGGGTAGTTTCGGACAACGGTAGCGGTGGAGTTGGCGCACGGCCAACCCAGGAACCAGTCGAGCAGGGTCCGCTTCCGGATGGTGACTACGAGGTAGTCGAAGTCCTCGCACCCATCGAGAGTGTGGAGTTACTCGTACTTGAGTCGTATCCCGAGCAGTTCGTAATCCAGATTGTCTCGGGGCTCCCGAGTGGTTGCGCCTCTTTCAGTCGCACCGAAACCACTCAAGATGGAACTGACATCAAGATTTCGGTCTACAACTTAGTGCCATCTCCCGATCAGCTTGCTGTGATTTCCTGTACGGCGATATACGGCATCAACGAAGTGAGCGTTGCTCTGGGTAGCGATTTCGAGCGTGGTACGACATACACCGTTCTTGTAAACGATTATCCCGGTGTAACGTTTGAAACTGACTCGACCCCGATTCAGACCGATCCTTCCAACACCGATCCCGGATTCGTGATTGAACCGACTACGGTCGAGGCGCTGGAAGTTTATGTGGGCGACGATACCCGTGGACAAATTCCCTATCACGTTAGTGTGCTCGTTGGGCTTTCGGACGGTTGTAAGGAGTTGATTGAGTCGAACGTGGTCAAGTCGAGTCGTACAGTCTTCGATATCTCCCCGATGGTCAAACTACCGACTGGTGCGGTGGCATGCACTGACGACTACCGGTTGGAAGGCGTAGTGGTCGACCTTGGCGTTGTTGGTGAAGATTTGATTGCTTGTACTTTGTACACCGTGAACGCGGGTAAAGAGTCTGTTGAATTTCAGGCGATCGCACCGAACGTTCGATGTACAGACCCTGTCGGAACGCCTCCGTCTGCTGGCGGAGGCATCATTGCCGACAGTCAGGCACTTGAAC
Organism: Chloroflexota bacterium; assembly: GCA_024275195.1. Lineage (GTDB taxonomy): Bacteria > Chloroflexota > Dehalococcoidia > Lucifugimonadales > Lucifugimonadaceae > Lucifugimonas. Next base: position 1,441 of record JAJRZP010000031.1, read on the forward strand.
TGGCGCTCAAGGCGCTGGGCGCAGATGTCGAGGTTGGTGGAGAAAGCAGTGCAGCAAAACGCTTCGGGCTGATTCCGACCGAAATGAAAGTAAACGGTGAGCAGGTTCTCCTGTATGAGTTCGCACCGGGTACATCAGCGGATAGAGCCTCGGAAACTGTGTCAAAAGATGGATCGACGTTTGAACTGGAAGACGGAACCGTAGCGAGCGTGATGTGGATCGCTCCCCCTCACTTCTATCTGTTCGGAAATGCGATCATCCTTTACATCGGTAACGATGTCGAAATGGGTACGCTGCTTGATTCTGTAGCCAACAAGTTTGCTGGCGGTGACTACGACCAAACCTCAGATGACGAGGTAGTCGAAGATTCCGAATTCACCGAGAGGCTCGCGATGATTGAGCGAGTTTCGATCGCATCGACCCGATCGATTCCAGCGCAGCACCTGATTGGCGTAACCATTGCTCTGGGCGGAAGCTGCGAGACGTTCAAGTCAATCGAGTGGAGCGTTCAGGGACGTGAGGTTTCAATAGAGGTTTTAACCCAGGTTCCTACGGCTCCTGTTCCATGCACGCTGGCGATCATCTACGAAGATCAGTCGATCAACATTGGTTCCGACTTTGAGACCGGTGTTGAGTATGACGTGATCGTCAACGGTGAACGACAGGGAACGTTATTTGGTGGCTAATCGCTTGCTGAGCATAGAATATTTCGGCAGGTAACTGGCCGTAGAAGCACCCCATCTCTCGATCTGCTGCGCCCGGCAGATTAAAGGGGTGGGGTGCTTCGCGTATTCGGTCATTTTAGATCACACTTCGGTTGCCTTGTCGGCTTACATCTGCGAGTCTTCTGGATATTCAAGTGTGAGAGTGAAGCCGGACCAGAAGACAAAACCCCAACAATGCCCGACAAGAAAACTGCACCTTACGGTTCCTGGGAGTCACCGATTTCGGCTGATTTGATCACAGAGGGTGGTCTACGGTTGGGTGAGGTTCGTGTGGATGGATCTGACGTTTACTGGCACGAAGGCCGTCCCGAAGAAGCGGGTCGGTATGTGATCGTAAAGCGTTCGGCCAATGGTTCTGTTTCCGAGGTAAATCCAGCGCCGTTCAACGCCCGAAACGCCGTTCACGAGTACGGTGGCAGCGCCTACGCCGTTCGCGATGGCATTGTCTATTTCGTGAATTGGGACGATCAGCGGATTTATCGTGCTTCGCGAGGCAACGGCGATCCTGAGGCGATCACGGCGAAACCAGAGATCGATCGCGGTATTCGATTCGCTGATCTCAGGCTGACCAACGATTCGAACTGGATTCTGGCAGTCAGGGAGTCGCATCACGAGGAGCGCGAAGCCGATAACGATCTGGTGGCGGTTCCTACCGATGGATCAGGCGATGTCCACGTGCTTGCCAGCGGACACGATTTCTACTCGTCGCCGCGCCAGAACGCAGCCGGAGACAGGATATGTTGGCTTTCGTGGGATCACCCGAACATGCCGTGGGACGGGTGCGAACTATGGGTAGCTGGGTTCGATTCGAAGTCGGGAACGATTAGCAATGCGCAACTTGTAACCGGTGGTTCTGATGTAAGTATTGTCCAACCGGAATGGAGCCCAGACGGGACGCTGGTATTCATCACCGACGAGTCAGGTTGGTGGAACCTCACGAAGTGGGCAGGCGGCAAAGTTGTGCCGGTGCTTGCCGAGGAGAAAGACCACGGGAGTCCGGCATGGGCATTTGGATTCAGCACGTACTCGTTTCTGGAGGACGGAGCGATCTTACTCAAGGATTCGAAGGGCGAAAAAGGGCGATTCAGAATGGTGACGTTCAACGGCAGAATCGTCGCAGAGGTGGCTGTGGAACATAGTTCCATATCGGAAGTGAATGTCATCGGAAGCGACGTTGCCTACATAGGAGCCTCACCGACTTCTGCGGCTGAGGTCGTCCGGGTGTCGCTGAGCAGCGGATCCGCCACAACGTTGAAATCGTCCAGCAACATCGAACTGGATAGCTCATATATTTCGGCTCCTGAGGCGATAACATTTCCATCGACCGATGACGGCGAGGCCCACGCCTACTACTACCCGCCGACAAACCCGGACTTCGAATCTGATGGCTCAGAGACCCCACCGTTACTGGTGATCAGCCATGGTGGCCCAACTGGTGCAACAAGTTCGTCACTTAGCCTGCCGGTACAGTTCTGGACAAGCCGGGGCTTCGCAGTTGTCGATGTGAACTACAGGGGTTCGGCAGGGTACGGCAAGGCGTTCAGAGATGCACTGAAAGGCAAGTGGGGCGTGTACGACACCGACGATTGCATTGCCGCCGCCGATTATCTTGTGTCGAAGGGACTTGCCGATAACAACCGCATTGCTATCAAGGGCGGTTCGGCAGGCGGGTACACGACTATCAACGCACTGACATTTCATGATCGATTCGCAGTTGGTGCAACTTACTACGGCATCGCTGACCTGAGTGTGTTCATCGGCGATACTCACAAGTTCGAGTCGCGCTATCTTGATGGCCTGATCGGGCCGTATCCGGAAGCAAAGCAGTTGTATCACGATCGATCTGCGATCAATTTCACAGATCGACTATCGTGCCCGATGATTATCTTGCAGGGGCTGGAAGACAAGATCGTGCCCCCGTCGCAGGCTGAGATCATGGCGGGTGCGCTTCGTGAGAAGGGGATTCCGTTCTCGTTGATGATGTTCGAGGGTGAACAACATGGTTTCCGCCAGTCGAAGAACATCAGGGCGTCGCTTGAGGGAGAGCTTTACTTCTACGGGCGGGTCATGGGCTTCACTCCGGCTGGCGACCTGCCGAAGATCGAGATCGAGAACGAATCGGCGTTGTCGGCAGGGTGATTCTGTGATCCCACGGACATCCCAGGCAGATCCCTCGGCTTTGCTCGGGAAAATTAGATTACGGTCAGATCGCCACGGTCTTATTTCTGACATCGTCGACGGTTGCTTACGCTAACCCGCCCCTTCACCACCGTCGATCGGTAGCTCTACTCCGTTTATGAAATCCGACTGGGAAGAGGCGAGAAACAGGACGGCGCTGGCAACTTCCTCGGGCTCGGCGAACCGGCCGGTCGGGATCTTCGCCAGCTTGGCGTCGCGTCGTGGGCTTGGAGGCCACGCACTCTCACCCATCGGTGTCATGGTCACAGTCGGCGCAACGCAGTTGGCTTGAACGTTGTGAGGTCCGAACTCGATGGCCATTGTTTGCGTAAGCAGTTGCAGCCCAGCCTTCGACGCGCAGTACGTAGCACCCGTCGGAATCGCCCTGATGGCACCACGTGAGGAGATGTTGATGATCTTTCCGTGCCCTCGCTCGATCATGCCCGGTGCGAATGCCTGAGTCAGGAGGAGAGGCGCCAGTAGATTGACGTTTATCACGGTGTGGAAAGTGTCGAGGTCGACATCGAAGATTGGCTGATGTCGGGCAACACCGGCATTGTTGACGAGTATGTCGATACGCCCAAACTCGGCCAAGGCTGCATCGGCAAGTGATTTCACTTGAGTGGCATCGCCCATCTCCGCGGTTCGAGTCCAGACTCGTGATCCAGTCTCACGAGCGGCTTCGGCAGTATTTTCCAGCTCTGACTCGTTACGTGCTGTCAAGACTAGATCGGCGCCCGCCTTCGCAAGGGCATCTGCGATCTCGACTCCGATTCCCTTGGAAGCGCCACTGACAAACGCTATTTTTCCTTCGAGTGAGATATCCAGTGATGATGCCATGCGGCTTTGCTCCTTATATTTGTTCGCCCTTGACGATTCAGATTCACGTTCGATTAGATGTGCATTTAGTTGTGTCTTTTTATTGAAGTGCAGGGTAGTTGGTTTCGAGCTGACCCTTTTGTCGAACTCCGGTCACTGCCCAACTTGACGGCCGTTTGGGGCGTGACGTGGTAGTAGCGGTTCAGGCTTGGTTGTTAGTGGGTTCGGTGTGGAACGGGGGGGCCTACTTTGCGGGTGGTGACCACGCGTTCGCGTTGTCGATTCTGCGTTGGATGGACGGGTGCGAATGGAATACGAACTCGACAATTGGATTCGGCTTCTTCTGTGAGAGATTTTGATCACCGAGTTTGTTCATTGCCGAGATGAATTCGTCGCGCATCCCGGTCAGATTCAGGGCATACAGATCGGCTGCGTTCTCGGCCTTTCTGGACAACCAATTCGAGATCGGCAACGCGACGAGCGAAACACCCGCACCGACTATCAGCACCAGCGGAAGTCCGGCGACGTCGGCGATTCCTCGCAGCCCAAGTGAGTCGATCCATGCCACCAATGCCAGATCGATCACAAAAAAGCTGACAAATATCAGCACGGTTGAGACCGCGAGCATCTTCCACACATCCCATCGGACGTGATGCCCCAGTTCATGCGCCATAACGACTTCAATTTCTTCGGTCGTATTGGATTCGATCAGAGTGTCGGAGATGATGATGCGGCGTGTACGACCCCAACCGGTCACAGCCGCATTCGCTTTCGAGGTCTTGTCCCCCAGATGCCATACGTAGACACCCCGAACATGCGTCCCGATCCGATCGGCGAGTGCGAACAGACGATCTTTCAATTCGCCATCGGGAATCGGTTCGAACTTGTAGAACAACGGCAGGAGTAGAACCGGAACCAGCGCCATCATGATGACTACAAGGATCGTGGTCGCTATCGCCGCCCACAGCCACCATAGCTCGGGTTGAGATCGTAGAAGCCAGTACATGCCCGAGATCAAGGCAAGAAGCAGAAGCGACTGTAGTGCCGTTCCCTTCAGCCAGTCGAGCAGCCAACTTCTGATCGATACCTTGCCGAGTCCGAACTTCTTTTCGACGATAAAGCCCGAGTAGACCTCGAATGGGAACTCGATTAGCTGAAGCCCCACTCCAGCGACGAGAAGGTAGAGCACGACAACGAGTGCAGAAACGGTGGTCCAGCCCTCGACGAGATTTCTGATCGCTTCAGATCCACCGGTGAGCAGGAAGACGAGCGGGACGACAACGTTCAATGCCATAGACGCAATCGACATTGTCAGCTTTATGCTTTGATACCGGCGTGCCTCTGGCAGGCTTTTAGCTTCGGTTGAGTCACTGGATGTCGGAACTTCTACGGGCTGCTCTGGCAAATCAGTCCCACACTTCGATGGTTCGACTCTTGAACAGATCCCAGTCCCACTCCGCTCCCCATCCTGGTTTGTCAGGAGGGGCGATCCGTCCATTCTCGGGCAGCGTTGGGTTCATCATGCCCAGGGTTTTTCCAGCTTCGTCATGCCAGCCGCCGGGGAAGTATTCGTAGTAGCTGGTGTTCTGTACTGAGCAGATTAGATGCGCGTGGACGAGGCCCCAGAGTCCACCGTTTCCGTTGAACTCGATGTTCGCTCCATAAAGCTCTGCCATATGTGCAAGTTTGAGCCCCGCGGTCGTGCCTGTGCGAGCGTTAAATCGCAGGAGATCAGTTGCCCCGGATATCAGCCATTGAGCGGATATATCGATATCGAACATCAGAGTTTCGTTCGCCATTATCGGTATATCCAGATTGGCTGCCAGTTCGATGAGGCGGTTTTGTGATCGCTCTGGAATCGGCTCCTCGAACCAGCGATATTCGAGATCCTCAAGGGCCCTGCCAACCGTCAACGCCTCTTCGAACGTGTAGACAGCAACCGGATCGTGCATCAGTTCGATATCTGGACCAACGGTGTCTCTAATTGCCGAGAGCCATTCGATGTTTTCGCGATAAGGGTGGTAGAAGTGGTCTTTGACCGCGGCAAAGCCATCGGCAACGGCTTCGCGGGCATGGTTTGAAGCCTCTTCGATTGTGGTGCCTCGGATATTTAAGTAGGCGGGCGCAGATTCTCGAACGCGCCCGATCAACGCCCAGATGGGAAGCCCTGCGGCCTTACC
>JAJRZP010000002.1 GCA_024275195.1 Chloroflexota bacterium
CAGGCGATTCGTTCCGTGTTGAGTACACGGCGGCAGGCCTGGGCGAGTTGGGTACCCGCCTTTTTGACTTTCGTGATGGGTTGGTGGTGCTTGAGGCCACCGGGAAGTACGAAGCTGTGGCCGCAGCATCGCTTGCGAGTACCGGGTTTAAGGTTGCGGTGGTGAACCCCAGACAGGTGCGTAATTTCGCCCATGCGGCAGACCGTCTGGATGCAGAGGCGATCGCGCTGTTTGGGGAGGGGGGTGAAGCCGAAGGTACGCCCGCTTCCGAATGAACAAGAGGCACAGGTGAGCGGTTCACGTCGATCTGGGAGTTTGAGATGGCGCTCTCGCGAAACGCTGTGCAATACATTCGACCGGACGTGTGCCTCGTTGGTGGCATTTCGGGCGCTCGCAAGATCGCCGCGCTGGCCGAGGCACGGCACGTCGGTGTTGTTCCGCATAATCCACTGTCGCCAGTATCGACGGCAGCGTGCCTTCAAATCGCAGCCACGGCTCCAAACTTCGCACTTCAGGAATACCCGATCGGCGAAGATGTAGCACCGAAGACGAACATGGTGACGGGCATGGCTCAGCACGACGGCAACGGCTACCTCGTGATGTCCGACGAGCCGGGCATCGGCCTCGAGCTAAAACCGGACGCAGTAGAGATGTGCCCGGAAAAGCCGCGAGAAGTGATCACCCGACTCCACGCCGATGGCTCGGTGATCGACCAGTAAGATCGCTATCTCGTATTGAAATAAGGCAAAAAAAGACCCCCGGTTCGCCGGGGGTTTTTACTTCTATATCGAGCATATCACTTATCGCCCTCTTGACCGCAAGCCCACCTGTATCACTACGCTCGGCGCTCGTTACCGTACCGAAAGGGTTTACAAAATGGTGATTTCGAATGTTGTGTTAATCGGAGGCCCTCCCGGGGCCGGGAAGACCACTCTCGGGCGAGCGCTCGCAGCCAGATTAGGTGCTGCGTCATTGACTGTCGATGACCTCCTGTTGGCCGCAAGGGCAGTCACTACACCCCAGTCCAATCCCGGATTGCACGTCATGAACTCTCCCAGTGCCGCCGACTACTTCACCACGAGTTCTGTGGACAAACTCACTGAAGATGCAACAGCACAACATCAGGCAATGTGGCCCGCGATCGAGCGAGTTATCCGGGTACGCACAGCCATGAATTCTCCGACCGTTATCGATGGCTGGCATATGCGACCAAAATGGGTGGCAGATCTGGATATCGGCGGCCTGGTTTCGATTTGGCTGGTAGCAGATCCAACTGTGTTGGAGGAACGCGAGCACACGCTGATGAAATCCTTGGGACGTTCATCCAATCCTGGACAGATGCTTGAAAATTTTCTCGGACGCAGCTTTTGGCACAACGATCTGATCAAGCAACAGGCAGAGAAGGAAGGCTCGCAATTCTTCAACAAGATGGAAACGTATCGGTCGAAGAAATGTGCTCAACGGTGATAAACGAACTCGAAAATAATTGAGCGAACCGCTCACCGCTGAGCCATACTAAACTCACGAACACCCTTCCCAAAGAAAACAAGGCGAGCCTTTGCCAATCCCAACTTCTAATCCAATCGTTGTTGCTCCCAACCCTACTCCTTTTAAAGCTGACGATTCTGTCGATCATGCTGCTATTGAACGAAACGTCGAGAAGTGGTTGAAGACACCGCTTTCAGGTTTTGTATTGAACTCGGAAAACGGTGAAGAGCAGTTTCTTTCGGAAGCCGAACGGCTCGATATCGTTCGAACGGTCAACGCAGCACGGAACGGTGAGAAGTTCATTGTTGGTGGGGTCGATAGTTCTTCTGTTACCGATTCGATCCGCACAGCCGAGGCGCTGGTTGATGCCGGTGCCGAGATGATTCGCATCCGAATTCCTCGCCTTACGAAGAATGTAACCGGCTACTTCGAACAGGTCGTACCGCGCGTGCCCGCACCCGTCTTGATTATTCACCAGATGGCTCCGGGGTCGTTCATGGGCGGCGATGCGCCGGTAGGTGCTGAAGCCGAAGTAATTGGTGATCTGGTTGATCTCGACAACGTCTTTGGCTACATCGCCTCGGGCAACGTTCGATTCGAAGCACGAGTTCGCAATTTTGTGACCACTGACAAACCATTCTGGCTCGGGAACGGACTGCTGCTTCTTGCGATGAGCGTGATTGGAGCGAATGGTGCATGCCTCATGCTCGCCAACGTTGCACCTGCAGAGTGTCACCAGATTATCTCCAGCGTAATGAACGGCGACCTAAAAACTGCACAAGAAGTTCAGAGTCGAATAATCGAGGCCGACAAGCAGATCCTCGACCGAGGGGCAGCAGGTATCAAGGCGGCACTCGATCTGCTTGGATATGTCGGTGGAGCACCGCGCTTGCCCAACCCATCGGTCTCCGATGCCGAGCGTGAGATCATTCGGGCGGCGATGGCACAGGCTCAACTGATCTAGGAGCCTAAGCCCGTTTTCATAGGGCGTCATCATTGAGATTTCCTGTTGCATACTGAGGGAGAGCGGAGCAGGCTCGTCACGAATTGCCATTCCGGTCTTACGCGTCTATTGTCTCCGTGAACCTGATTCATGAGTGGTTTACGACAAGGACGTTTCGCAATGCTTATCATTGATGGCGACTACCCAATGGCCCTCGCGGTGCGGATGAACCGCGACCTGACACTTCCACTCGACGAGGTGAGGTCGGCACCCGAGCTTCCCGGCGGTCGCTCTGGCTGGTCCGATTCGGAGACGATGGCATCGCTCCCTGAGATACGACGCGGTGGAGTAGCTGCTGCTCTGGTAAAAGTGGTCGTTGACCAGCATCGCGACAACGCACCTATGCCGGGCGGCCCGCGCAGCGATGAGTTGTCATATGCGCTCGGTCAAGGGCAGATGGCCTACTACCGAATACTGGAAACCAAAGGTGAAGCCCGCATTTTGCGTACGTCGTCTGATGTGAAAGAACACATGCAGCAATGGGAAGACGCAGATTCGTACGACGATCTTCCTGTCGGGTTCTTCCTGGGAATGGAGGGCTCCGACCCGATCCTGTGGCCCAAACAAGTTCATGAATGGTACGACGACGGCCTGAGAGTCATCAGCCTGGGACACTACGGCCCCGCTCGATACGGCCATGGCACGGGTGCCGGGATTGAAGGTGGGCTGATCGGCAGGGGCGCAGAGTTATTGCAGGAGATGGACGCGCTCGGAATGATTCTCGATGTGACGCACACATCGGATGAATCTGTCAGACAGGCACTCGATATCTTCAATGGACCGATACTCGCCAGCCACCAGAATTGCAGGGCGATTGTGGCGGGCGAACGCCAGATGAGCGACGAACTGCTGAAACGCTCGATCGAGCGCGGAGCGGTTATCGGGGCATCGATGGATACATGGATGCTGACTCGAAACGTTGAAAAGGACTGGAGCGGCAAAAGAGGCGACAGGCGTGAAGACCTTTTCCGGCCTAAAGATGTGACACTTGAGGATGTTGTCGATCATATCGAGCATGTGTGCGAGTTGGCAGGAGACACCCTTCACGCCTCTATCGGGGGCGATACCGATGGTCAGGGCGGAGCAATCGGTGCGCCGTACGATGTCGATACCGTAGCCGACTACCAGAAAATTCCGGCAATACTTGGCGAGCGCGGCTGGGACACGGCAGATGTTGAGAACGTGATGTGGCGCAACTGGCAGCGGTACTTCGAGGAATTCTTGCCTTAGTAGGAGGGGCGACAGCAGTAAGGGCGACAGATCGATGAATGCTGGCTCTCGTGTCGTCCTTCGACTGGCTCAGGATGACATTTGGGTTGTTGGCAAGATACGAAGTTGACTGTCATCCTGAGTAAAACTCGCCTACGCCATTCGGAAATTGTGGCGGAGTTTGAGGGTTCGTTCCGATGGTTTGTACCAGCCCTGATCGGCATACTGGTCGGTGTGGAGGTAGCACTGCACTCGCACTTCGTCCGATCCTTCGGTGAATGTGAACAGCCGACTCATCGGGATCGAATTCCGCTTGCCGTGGTAGCGGGTAATTGCCGCGACGTTCACAAAGTTCGCCCCCCACTTCTGCTCGACGTGAGTGCGCCCACCGGTCGTATCGTCGGGGTGGGTATGGGTATGGGCTCCGAGCCAGAAGTCGATTGCCGGCTGGTTCTCAGCAAGGAAATTTTCGATACGACCTGAATCTTTTTGCCCGCCAACCCAGTAGATAAACGACGACCCCGGAGCGCCACCGTCGGGCATCCGACCGTGATAGCCCTCGTCGCATCCTTCGTTAAGTCCGGACGCGACAGTGGTTTCCTTAATCATGTGATGATGTGCAGAGATGACGATCTTGTCTTTATTTTCGGCAACTTTCTGTGTCCACCACTGGAACGTCTCCTCCGAGATCGCCCCCGCAGGGTAGCCACCGAATTCGCCACGCCCGATAGGCGGGCCACCGTCGTTGCGATCGGCGAGCATGAGAAACAGAATATTCCCGACTTCGAACGAGTAGTTCTCCCATGTGCCGTCTGTTGGGTACGGGCGTTTAGAGTTGTCGATGCCTGAGAACTCGGTGTTTTCGCCAGTCGGATCGATCCATTTCTGGAACCACCACTGGGTTGGCTCACCGACGCCGGAAGCATCGTGGTTCCCGATCACATCGTAGAAATGCTCACGACCATGATGCTTCGCAGAGGCGTACTGGGAGAGGACCAACTCTCCTTCGGCGTCATCGGGCGGGAGTTGCGACCCTGAAAAGTCGCCCAGATTCACGGCGATGTCGAATCCACCGGACTGCCCGGGGTCGTTCGGCCACGACTCAGCGTGTTGAATTACCTCTTCAAGTGATCGCCTACCGAAGTTTATTTCGGTGCCGACATGGGTATCCGAGAGCGCCCAGAGGCGCAGAGTACGAGCCAATTCCACATCCTTTTTTGAACCACGTTTACGATGACAGAGTTCAGGCAGCAGCCGGAACGACCCGCATCATAGCCGTTACCGATTCGAACGTGTTGCCGTCGACAGGCCGTTCCAGTCGGCAGCAAAGACGTCGAACGGGGGTATACTCCCGCCGCGAACACAATGTCCGGTGTGCCGATCGACACAAACAGCCACCCCTATGTTGTAGAGAGAATCGAGTAGCAATGCCAGCAATCACAAACGTTGAGTTCAGGCAGTTTTCGGCAAATCATCACAATGCACAGCGCAACTGGTTGCTGGTGAAGCTGAACACCGACGATCCAGATGTTTTCGGGATCGGCGATGCATCGCCGATGGAACACGACGACCTCGTGATGGGCATGATCGAAGCCATGGTGCAGAAGCACCTTGTGGGCAAAGACCCTCTCGAATCGGAGGTCCACTGGACGAATCTCTACCAGGACTTTCAGGCACGTGGTGGCCGGATCGCATCGACGGCTCTCTCGGGGATAGACATCGCACTCTGGGATCTGAAAGGCAAGATCCTCAACCAGCCGGTCTGGAAGCTACTCGGTGGTGCGCATCGCAAAAGCATTCGGGTTTATGCCAACGGCTGGTACTCGAACCCGGGAACCGCCGAACAGAACGCCGAAGAGGCCAGAGTGGTGGTCGACATGGGCTACACGGCGTTGAAGTTCGACCCGTTCGGACAGACCAACTTCTACAAGATTTCACTTGAAGAGCTACAGAAAGCAGAGGATCGCGTTGCCGCGGTTCGAAAGGCTGTTGGGCCACACATCGACATATTGCTCGAAGCCCACGCAAAGTTCGATGTGATGAACGCTATACAGATCGGCCTACGCATGGAGGAGTACCTGCCGTTGTTCTACGAAGAACCGGTCTCGCAGGAACGTGTCTCGGAGCTTCTCGAAGTCAGGAACAAGGTAAACATTCCAATTGCCACCGGCGAGCGGCTCTACACAAAGTTCCCGTTCGCCGAGATCGTTGACCGCCACGCCGCCGACGTTCTCCAACCCGATATCGCCAACGCTGGCGGAATTACAGAACTCAAGAAGATCGCAATTATCGCGGAGGCGAAACACATCACGATGGCCCCTCACAATGTCTGCTCGCCAGTCGGCGCTATGGCGGAGATGCACCTCGACGCTTCGATCATAAATTTCGAGATTCAGGAGTACCATGCCGAGTTCTATACCGAGCACTATTTCACCGTCTTAGACGGGTTTACCCGACAGGTCGACGGCTATGTCGAACTTTCCGACGCTCCGGGGCTGGGGCTTATGTTGAACGAATCGGAAATTGCGGCACATCCACCTCTTTCGAGGGTTGGCTCAGCCGGTGGCACGGTCAGGGGGATCTGAGCGAAGATGGCAACATACTTCGATTCGATCACGGACGAGCAGCAGGAGTTAATCCGCGACTCTCCGCTATTTTTTGTCGCCAGTGTTTCCGGCGATCTGTCGTTGGGGCCAAATGACGAAGGGCCTGTAAACCTTTCGCCGAAAGGTGGAAACCCGCTTCTAATAATCGATCGAAACCGGGTCGCTTATCTGGATTTGGCGGGGAGTGGCAACGAAACGGCGCGGCATGCGGCGGTGGGAGGGGTGATCACCATCATGGTGTGCTCGTTCTCTCGTGAAGACGCGGCGATTGTCCGGCTGTACGGACGTGCAAGCGTCATGGATATTGAGAACCACCACTACTCGGAAAGCCTGCTCGATACGTTCGAGAAGGGAATAGCGCTACCGGCGCGCCAGATAGTGGAAGTTGCCGTTACCCGCACAGTTACGAGCTGTGGCTACGGTGTGCCGGTGATGGACTATGTATCGGAGCGCACAACTGAATATCGCGGACGCAGCTACAAATAACAAAACCCAACCCGAAAATCGGGATCAAACGGAGTTCATTGATGATTGAAAATTCGATTCTCGTCGCAAACAGGGCTGGTCGTAAGGCGACGGTGTTCGCACTGGCGCACCCTGCTCTCTACATGATTGAAATGGCAGCACATGTTGGTTTCGACGCCATATCAATCGATGGTGAGCACGGAGGCTTTCCGGAAGAAGCGATCGACGATATCTGCCGCACCGCCAACGGCTACGGAATGTCGGTAGTTGCCCGGGTCCCCGACAGCGCTGCCTACCAGATCAATCTCTATCTAGACCGCGGTATTCAGGGTGTAACGGGCCCGCACATCAACTCGGGTGCAGAAGCCCAGGCATTCGCCGACGCATGCCTGTTCCCGGTAGAAGGCAAGCGATCATGGGGCGGCGGCCGAGGAACCGAGTTCAATGACCAGACGGTTCTCGACGAAAAGTACGGCGGGAAACTTGGCTTTGCCAAATGGTCGAACGAAAATATGCTCGTCGTTGCTCAGATCGAAGACAAGAAGGCATGGGACAACCTCGATGACATCCTCGCTGTGCCCGGACTGACCGGAGTTACAGGCGGGCCACATGACTTCGCACAATCACTCGGCCATCCGGGTGAGCCAGATCATCCTGAGCGTATTGCTGCAACACTTGATATCGAGGCAAGGGCACGTGCGGCAGGCAAGACTGCCGGCGGCGATCAGACAACCGGGACCGGCATTGCGGAGCTGATGCTCGGTGAGGCGAGGGAGTTCGTCGCGGCACACCGGAATGACAAACTGGGCTCGTAGTTCGGGACACCGCTAACGTAACCTGTCGAATCAGGGCTGCTGGAACGTTTCACGGTCCGATAGGCAGGTTGCAAATTCGTGTATTCAGTTCTGGACGATAGAACGCCGATGGCGTTTGCAGAAAAGCCAACGGCGTTTGTCGATGAAGCGTCATACGTGACGTCCTACTCCTACCGCTCGCGGTGTGGACAGACATCGGCTCGTCGCATACTGAGGGAATCGCGTCGAGGATACGGGAAGTCTCGGCGGTCACCTGGCCCGGAGGCAATTCTGCATCGGGCATGGCGCAATGCCGGGCTGGAGCGGACACAGATCCGCGGTCGCGACGGCCACTACTACAGGATTGTGTACGGCGGTAAGCCCGGTGGATCACTCGGGCCGGACTTCACCGATGCGGTGGTCGAGCGTGACGATGGGACCGTGTTTCGGGGCGATATCGAGATACATGTGCGCGAGTCAGACTGGCACACGCACGGGCATCACACCGACCCGCGTTACAACGGTGTTGTCCTCCATGTCGTCGCTTCGGAGTCGAAGGGTCGCCCTGCGTTCAAGGCAACCGGCTCGACAATCCCGCTTCTCCCTCTCAACTGGAAGAGGCCTGAACACGATGCAAACCGCATTCGCCCAGACGCCACAGAGAAATCGCTCCGCAAAGAGTCCA
>JAJRZP010000032.1 GCA_024275195.1 Chloroflexota bacterium
ACGTCATGGGTCTGCAGTGGATGTACGGCTCGAAGTCGGCGCAATTTATCGGGGTTGGTGAGGATGCCGAGTACGTCGCCGGTCACGTCGCTAAAAACTTTGGCAACGGAGTGGAATTCATCTCGTAAGCGTGCGCCTGCCAACAAAAATACCGCCCGCAGTAGTACACCCAGATTACGGGTGGACCTTCACTTGTGTTTTTGAATTACTTGGCAGCCCCGGCAGGTACGGTCTCGCCAACTGCATCCGGCTCTTTCTCCTCTATACGACCTTCGATAGATATGTTCGGAAGCCACTCGAGCCAGGTCGGTAGATACCACGCCCGCCGCCCGAGTATTCGCATCACACTCGGCACGAGCAACGATCGAACGATGGTTGCATCAAGCAGCACGGCGGCACCGAGGCCAAATCCCATCGACTGGAAAAATGCGATGTCACCCAGGGCAAAGCCGCCAAACACAGCGACCATGATCAATGCGGCACCCGTGATGATGCTGGCAGTTTTTCTGAGACCAAACGCCACCGATTCAGATGCCAGACCGGTTTCGTCGTATCGCTCTTTGATCCGACTCAACATAAACACGTGATAGTCCATCGAAAGACCAAACAGAATGCTGAACATGAAGAGCGGTAACCAGAATTCAATCTGGTCGACCTGCTCGAAGCCGAATAGATCGATCATGAAACCTTTCTGGAACACCAGCACCACCAGCCCGTAGGCAGCCCCGACTGATAACAGGTTCATGATGATCGATGCGATAGATATCGTGAGCGACCTGAACGCCAGAAGAAGAAGTATAAAACTCAGGCTGAGAACTGACGCGAACACGATCGGTAGATATTCGTCGGTGATCTTCACCGAATCGACAACCTCCGCCGTGCTGCCGCCGACCAGAGCTTCGTACGAATCTTCCGGGATACCGGCAAACGCCTCAGGAATGATTACCTCGCGGAGTCTGCGAATCGTGTTTAGCGCTGCCTGGTTTTGCGGGTCCCCTGGGATCTTCGAAGTAAAGCTTGCGAGGTCAATACTCGGCTCAATCCGTATCTCCGGGGCCTGCAATCCTTCATCGGCGACAATCGCTGTTTCCAGTCGGCCAATCGCTGACGTCATGGCATCTGAACCGACATCACCGACGATCGCAATCAAAGCAGGAGCGTCGGAGCCGAACCCAAACTTTTCATCGAGTGTCTGGAAACCCCTCTTCGCAGGAACTTCGTCCGGCAATACAGATATTCCGCTCGTTCCTTTTTCGAGGTCAAGGTAAAAATATGCGAGTATCAGCAACACCGCGCTGGCTGCTATCAGGCTCATCCATGGTCGGCGCATCACACTTACGGTAATGGCATTCCACATACCAGATTGTGCGTCGGGATCAACGACCTTTTCGTTCCCGAGTCCCAGTGAATAACGATTGTTAGTCAAACGTCGAATAATCGTCAGCACAATTAGAACGATCATCACACCGCCGGACACCATGATCACCTCAGGGCCGAAACCAACTGTTAGTGTGAGCACAATTGAACCGACGATGAAAAGACCCAGCGTGAGCGGAACCGGTGCCCGTACGCCATACACTCTGTCGCCAAGGATGCCGATGATTGCTGGAAGCAGGGTGATGCCAACAATCACAGCCACAAACACAACAAGGATGGCGCCGATGCCGAACGCCTGGAACGTTCGCTCCGGGATGATCAACAGACCCAGCAGGGCAAGTACCACTGTAAGACCGCTGAACACTACCGCTCGGCCAGCAGTGCCACCGGCAGCCTCGATCGCCTGCTGCTTCTCACGACCACGTTCTCGCTCTTCTTTGTATCGAGAGAGGATGAACAGCGCGTAGTCGATTCCGACCGCGAGTCCCATCATTGTCAGAATGTTGGGGACGAATTCATTGAGCTCCATGAACTGACCAACGATGGCGGTCAGGCCAATGGCAGTGAATATAGCGACGATTGCGAGAATGACCGGAATAAACGCGGCCACCACCGCACCGAACACGAGGGCGAGAATGATTAGCGCAACTGCGATACCGATCGTTTCGCCAGTTACAAGATCGCTTTCCGCCAGTTCATTGAACACATGATCAATGCTGGCGTTGCCGATCATGTAGAACTCGAACTGCCCATCTGAAAACTCTTCGGTGACCTGAAGCAAAGTCTCGATATAGGCGTCCGACTCTTTCAGAATGTTCACTGAAGTGAGGAGTGTTGTACCGTCTTCCGAAACCTGACCTTCGTAGTCGCTGAAAAGCCCCACCATCACTTCGACGTCTTCTTCTATCTGGGCAGCTTCGAGGGCATCTCCAAATTCGACAATTCGCTGGTCGAATTCCGCATCACCCGGCTTCAGGCCATCAGCAAGAACGAGGATGAACTCAGACGTGGTTGCAGGACCAGATTCCTCGTCACCCGGCTGACCTGTACCATCCAATTCGCCAAATCGTTCCTGAATTAGTGTCTGCGCACGTTCATACTCAAGAACCTGAGTTGGGCCCTGCTCACCATCGAGTGCGCTCTCAAGCAAGGTACTGGCAAGTCCACCTGCAACGACAAGAGTGAGAACCCATCCGAGTACGACCCACCAGGGACGACGGCCACTAAAACTAGAAATTCCTTCGACGGAGATATTCATTTTTTTTCCTGCTGAAACGTGCGCGAATCGCCAACACCAGAGTGAGAGAAACGAAATGGCAGACTCTCACTTTGAACTTTAAACGGCTTACTGTCGAGTATTACTTATAAACAACGGTGCTTAGTGGGGTCTGCCCCCGTTAGAGACCGTTCGTCAACTATGAATTTAACTGGGTCGGCATCACAAAGAATCCCCTCTCAGGGGTATTTATCGTATGTTGTTCGACCGACTTGACCACTGCTTAGTTTTGGCAACCAGATCGAAGGCCGAGGGGAATCGTACTTATCTTCGTACCGAATTCGCGTCCAGACTTGCAAACCGCTAATGTATAGAACGCTCGATACCTCACGATCAGATTCGACTAAAACGGAATGACCAGATGACCGAAATTACAGGCGCGGAATTCCTTGCTGAAACGATGCAAGGCTTCGGCGTATCGCACTTCTTCTTCATGCCCGTGATCGTCGATGACGCAATGCCGCACATGGAGCGACTCGGGATAACGCGGGTGATGGCACACGGCGAAAAGCCTGCGGCGTACATGGCAGATGGATACGCACGGGTGAAAGGCTCGGTTGCATTCTGCGGGGCGCAGTCGGTTGGAGCCACCAACCTTGCAGCCGGTCTTCAGGATGCCTATCTCGCGTGTTCGCCGGTCATTGCCCTGACCGGTCGACTACCGCAGGAACAGCAGGATCGCCACGCCTATCAGGAAATTGATCACAACAGTCCATTCAGCGCAAGCACAAAGTACAGCGCACGGGTCGATTCGACCAGTCAGCTTCCGATGTACTTGCGACAGGCGATTCGTGAGGCGACCACCGGAACTCCCGGTCCCGCTCATCTCGATCTGGCCGGTATTGCCGGCGGTGACATCACCAAGAACAGTGCGAAGATGGAGACGATAATCGAGGCACAATTCTCCAGCCTGCCACCGTTTCGACCTGAGCCAGACTCCGAGACTGTCATTGCGGCACTAAACGCCCTGGCGAGTGCATCGAAACCGGTGATCATCGCCGGTGGCGGTGTGAAGACGTCAGGTGCCAGCAGGCAGTTAATCGATCTCGCTGAACGGCTGTCGATTCCGGTAGCGACGGCGCTCAACGCCAAAGAGACGTTCCGGGCCGACCATCCACTGGCGGGCGGAGTACCCGGTGCCTATTCACGAGCATGCGCTAACCAGTCGATTGCGGAAGCCGATCTCGTGTTCTTCATCGGCAGCCACACGGGTGGACAGGTGACCAACGACTGGAAGCTCCCGAGGGCGGGAACACGCATCGTTCAGATGGATATAAATGCCGCAGAGTTGGGAAGGTCATTCCCGATCGAGGTGGGTCTGCAATCCGATATTCGGGCCGGTCTTCAGAAGATGCTAAATGCCATCGGTGAAGTCGGCACTACGAGCGACGAATCGGGGCGGTCAATCTGGATTTCACGTATTCAGCGACTTGTTGCAGACTGGAGGGC
>JAJRZP010000033.1 GCA_024275195.1 Chloroflexota bacterium
CGGTTGGAAGACGGACCGGTTGCACCCGCAAAGCTAAAGGTTATTTCGAATCGGCGTCGCAAGGTCGAAATCACGATTCACGAAGGACGAAATCGTATCGTGCGTCGTATGTTCGAATCGGTCGAATCGCCAGTGATACGCCTCAGGCGGATTCGCTTCGGGACAGTTGGATTGGACGATCTACCAAAGCGTGGCGTGCGTGAACTGACGGCCAGGGAAGTTACCTCGCTGATGGACCTCGCGGTGGAATCGAAGCGAGTCAGCAAGCCACGCCCTCCACGAGAACAACCTGTACAGCAGGAAACTCGTAATGACAGGCGGCTGGCGTTTCAGGCGAACCGGCCGACTCGGCGAGCAGGTTCAGGCGAGCGCCGTGCAACCTTCGATTCGGGTGATTCTCGACGACCGACCAGCAAGGCAAAGCGCAGTGGCGGTAGGCGTACGAGTGGACGTCGATCCGCACAACGCTCCGGTCGGCGTTAAGCGTCGATTCAGATTGCCGGGCGCTTAAGATTCTTGGCGTTAGGCTCGACAGCGTCGTTTGGCGTGAACCCCATGGATTTCCGGAAATCGATCGCACCCGGGCTGTCAGCCAGGGTATTTGCATTGACTCGTTTTGCGGCGCGCGCGAGTAGCAGTTTCTCGGCACGATTTACAAGCTCGCGGCCTATGTCAGGGCGACGATACTCCGGTCTCACCGATAGACCGGCGAAGTGCGCTCGCCAACCATCCCACGCCGCCAGTACGGTTTCGACCAGAATGTCGCCATCCCAAACGGTTATGAATAGTTCGGCGTCGTGATCGAGAAATATATTGAAAGCTTTAACACTGTTGGTTGAAGTGCCCAGCATTGCCGTACCCCAAAACTCCAGTACGGTCTCGATATCGAGCGGAGTGCACGCGCTGTATTGGAGTTTGTTCAAGTACTGGAGGTTTTCGGGTCGCTTAAAGTCCTCTTCTGGGGGAGAGGGTTTAGGTGAGGGTGGAATGCCGTCGTGGATTCAAATCGGTCGTATTTCCGTGATTCCAGCTTTCTCGCGCCGGGTGAAAGAGCCGTTCGGTGGCAATGATCAATCGGCCAGCGAGCGGACTACCTTGCCCGGTAATGTGCCGTTGGGTTTGCCGTTTTCCAGCGCAGGTTTGCCGTTCACGAACACGTAGTCCATTCCGGTCGAGTAGACGTGCGGGTTCACGAAATCGTTGTGCTGCTTCACGTTCGCTGGATCGAAAACGAGCACATCTGCAATCTGACCGGGAGCAATACGGCCGCGTCGTGAAAGATTGAGACGGGAAGCAGGTAGGGCAGTCATCTTGTAGATCGCCTCTTCGAGCGTGAACAGTTCTCTCTGTTGCACAAACTGCTCGATAATTATCGAGTTTGTTGCGTAGCTGCGCGGGTGTGGCTTGCCTGAGGAGAGTGGGCCCTGATCGCGCAACGAAGAACCGTCTGACGCAATAGCCATGAGCGGCCATTTCGCGATGGCGTCTACATCGCGTAGTTCCATCGAATGGAGTACGTAGGAGCCTTCCGATTGCTCGTAGAGTCGGAGAGCCGCCTCCTCCGGCTCGCAACCCATCTCGTTCGCAATATCCTGTAGCGAACGCCCTTCCATCGATTGATCGGGTGGGAAACTGGCGACCACGCATCCCTCTGCCGAATGGTTCCGCTTTATGTAGTAGTCGACATCGATGCGGATGCGAGCGCGTGTGTCTGAATCCGCGAGCCGGTCGAGTGTTGCCCGCCGACCACCTACCAACGCCCATCGGGCAAACATTGCGCCAGAGAAGCCGGTCGACGACCATTCATACGGATACTGGTCTCCAGCTACGTCGATTCCTTCATCACGTGCCCGATCCATGCCCTCGATCAGTTCGTGTCCTCGACCCCAGAACAACGGCCCTACGGCTTTAACGTGCGAAATTTGAACCCGAGCGCCGGTGCGCCGACCGATTTCGATTGCCTCAGCATGTGCCGGGAAGAGTCCGCTTAAGTCATCGGCTTCGGAACGAATGTGAGATGAGTAGAGTTTGCCGCGATCAGCGGCAGGCTGAGTCAGAGCGATAACTTCATCCGCGAGGGAGTAGGAACCGGGGGCGTACCACAGACCGGTCGACATGCCGAGGGCACCTGCATCGAGAGAATCGGCGAAGATCCCGATCATCTGATCCAGCTCTTCGGGAGTTGGCATGCGAGGGTCCATATTCATCACCGCGGCCCGTACGGTCCCATGCCCGATCTGAGTAGCGATGTTGATGGTGGAGCCTGCATTCTCGAGTGCTGTCAGGTATCCATCGAAGTCAGTCCACGTCGGTGTCAGCGAGTCGCCAGACCGATTGATTCGCTCTTCGAACATTTCCTTCGCTCCACCGATCAATGGCGCGCAGAAGCTCATCCCGCAGTTTCCGAACAGTTCGAGGGTTACGCCCTGAGTCAGTTTTGAGTCGGCATACGGATCGATCAGGAATGAGGCGTCGGAGTGCGTGTGCAGGTCGATAAAACCGGGGGTGACGACTTTTGCGGTGGCATCAATTTCGTGTACAGCCTCACCTTCGATCTCACCGACGGACACGATAGATTCGCCCTTGATGGCGACATCCGCTGCGTACCGAGGTGAGCCTGTGCCATCGACTACCGTACCGTTTCTAATGATGAGGTCGAACAATGTTGATCTCCTGGGTCAGTTGCGAAAAGTCTGGGATGTAGTTCAGATTGATTTCTGACTGGATAATACTCGGCTCTATTCCGAGGCACTTGCCAATTCGGTTCAGACGGCAAGAGCTTACCGCGGATTCGGGAGTAACATGTTTCGGCTCAATATCTGATCTTGCCGTTGAGGACACGACGATGCCGGTATCACAACCTGCCGAATTGTCGAGTAGCTGATGGGCACGTATCCGATACCCGACATCCTGAACAGTCACCGGAAAGAACAAGAAAATGAAATTTGTGAGATTTTCGAACGGCGGCGATGCTGCGTATGGCGTTGTGGACGGCGACACAGTAAAAGAGATTTCAAACTCGCCAATCGAGGAGGACTACACAGAGACTGGTTCAACACACGATCTGAACGAAATCAAAATCCTTGCTCCGAACCCGAATCCCAGCAAGATGCTGTGTCTGGCACTGAACTACGGCTCGCATCTGCTCGGTGCCGACAGGCCGACACGACCGCAACCGTTTTACAAGAACACCAACGCAATAATCGGACCCGGCGACCCGATCAAGCTTCCCGCAGATGCCGGTCTTGTCGTTTGCGAATCTGAGTTGATTGCGATCATCGGTACAAAGGCGAGCAAGGTTTCTGAAGAAGATGCACTCGACCATGTGTTTGGCTATACCGCCGGTAACGATGTGAGCGCACGCGAATGGCAGTCTGGCGCGAAAGCCGATACACAGTGGTGGCGCGCCAAGTCGGCTGATACGTTTGGGCCAACGGGTCCGTTCATCGTCACGGACATCGACCCGCAGGATGTGAATATCCGTGGACTGGTGAACGGCGTTGAAGGGCAGAAGTGTCACTCGTCGGAGATGATATTCACGACCGCACAGGCGATTTCGTTCATCAGTCAGTACGTGACGCTCTATCCCGGCGACATGATCTGGACCGGTACTTCAGGAACCACTCCGCCGATAAACGTTGGTGGCGATGTGACCGTCGAACTCGAGCATATCGGAGTGTTGCACAACCCGGTAATTGCCGGTTAACTGACGCAGTCACGCTTTCCAGCAGCCCGGAGATAGTTGCCTAAAAGTAAAAAGACCGTTCGT
The DNA here is from genome assembly GCA_024275195.1 of Chloroflexota bacterium. GTDB lineage: Bacteria > Chloroflexota > Dehalococcoidia > Lucifugimonadales > Lucifugimonadaceae > Lucifugimonas. Next base: position 3,770 of record JAJRZP010000033.1, read on the forward strand.
CTGATCGTGGGGTGAGCGGTCTTTTTACTTTTAGGCGATAACCGCGCCCTCGTTCATCAATTGTCCTGTTTTGAGTCGGATGGTCGCACCGACCCAATCCCGCTAGACGCAACAACGAATTGACTTGCGGGGTCGTCGTGCAAATTCAAGCCGTTCGACAAGCCCATAGCGACATCCGAATTCGATTCCGGTTTCCCGAGGAATTCGAGGGATCTCCAGAGAGCTGATCTACTTCACAGCCAACCAACAAAAAAGCATGGAAGCTTCTTACCGAATCTTCCCACGAGTATTGCTGCAATCAAGGAATCGATTACAAGCCAACTCAACACCAATACGACGCACTCTCACAACCTGATCGAACCGTTAGTGAGTGCAGCCTTACTACCCAATACCGAAGTTACGGGATATTTCGCCTTCGGTTAGCCAGTAGAAGATCAGGTAGCCACCGACAAGAATCAGAACCCCGGCTGAAATAGGGTTCACGTAGGGCATCGCTCGGCGAATCTGGTTCACCAATGAGCCCTTGAACACTGCGATGCCGATGGTGAGGATCGTGATGACGAACGTCATGCCCAGCGCGTAAGCCAGGAATTGGGTTGTCGCCTGCGCCACACCGCCAGTCACCAGTGAGCTGCTGATGAGTCCCAGGAAGATGGGAAGCGTGCAGCTTAGCGATGCTACGGCGTAAGAGACGCCGAACAGGAAGTAGCCTTTCACCGAGGTGTCGCTCGCTGTACCAATTCTGGAGGCTGCCGATTGCGCCCGGCTGGTGTAGAGCTTGCCACCGGCAAACAGGTAGGCACCAAGACCGGCCATTATGAACCCGAGCAGAAATCCTATCCACGGGAAGACCACGATGAACGATCGCGCACCCGTCGAAATTGCCAGGCCCACACCACCGAATAGAAGGACAAATCCTGCACCGAGGGCGGCGCTAACGTAGAGGGCTTTTAGAAGCGACCGGGAGAGTCCTCGTTTGGATGCTCCACTTCCGGTATCGCCCTGCTCATCAGTGAGATACATCGTCAGGAACGCTGGGAGCATCACGAATCCGCAGGGGTTCACGGTGGCGACCATTCCGGCTGCGAATGCGAAGCCGAGAGGCAGGAACGAGCCGATGTTCCCGACAAACCCTGCGCTTCCGGCAGAGTAGCTCAGAGCTCCGCCGATAAAGCTGTTGCCTCCGGGACCAGTGATCAGTCCGGCAACCAGTGCGAATCCAGCTACGAGGGCAGCGACCGCGGCAGGGATGGGCAGATTTTTCGCATTGAATCCGACCTCGTCTTCCGAGAATCCAGTGCTTGCTGTTGTCATGATCCGGTTAGAAACTTCCTGATATTTGCTGAGATCGTAATCGACGCTCGAAATTGGCTAGTGTATTTTCCCAATTTCGTGGGAAATTTTTTCATTGCTTCCGTCGACCAGTTGTTAAATCCGATGCTTGTCGGGTGAGATAGATTCACGATACGACCCCTGAGTCTGATTCGTGGGCATCGAGATTGCAATTGCTGGTTGGGCATTAATACGGCAACTATGATGACCCGGATTGCGTACTCTTGCTCGTACCAGTTTTCACAATTGCTCGAATGAACGTCGCGTCGAGTTGGCTTTAAAGTTCGATAACACACAACCTCTCCTGATTCCGCTGACTCAGGACACTATCGCTCAAGATGTGTCGCGGATTACGGTGCATCTGGCGATCTCCGACGTTGAACTCGAAAATGCGATGTTTAGCCTGCTCGGGCGTAACGCAAGGTTCGTAGTCGTGAAAGGCAGTATCGGCTACGCGGCGGAGTCGGACGTTCGGCTCGTCGACGCTGCACCTAACGTTGACCAACAACGTGAATTCGACGAACTCACGCCACCAAAGCTTCTTTTTATCGGATCGAACCAATCTGACGAAGCAATGTTAGTGGCGGCGCGGGCAGGCGCATGGGCACTTGTGAGCGAAAGCGCAGATTTGAAAGATCTCGATGCCGCGATCTACAGTCTCGTCGAATCGACAGGAAGCCCGTTGTTGAGGCAGATAGCATTGAGCGAGTCGAAATCGAAAGCGTTGCTGCAAGAGATTTCGAAGCCGCAGAGCGACCTCAGCGTAAGGAATGCCTGCCCTAATCCATTGTCACCGCGGGAGATCGAAATCCTCGACCTGATTGCACGAGGCGAGCCGAGCAACAGTATCGGCGATGTTGTCGGACTGGCTGAGCAGACAGTGAAGAACTACGTAGTCAGGATCCTCGAAAAAACCCGTACCCATAACCGCGCTCACGCCGCTGCGCTGGCAGCCCAGCGTGGCTGGTTGCTGCCACTCGACAGCATGTAAGTTTCTACTCTGTATCCAGTCTGGTTTTGAACTGAGGCTGTGGTAGAATGTGACTCGATTCGTTGCACGATTGTTCGGCGCGGGCAGGTCCCGCGTCTATTTGTGTGTGACGATATTTCATATACAAGACCGGTTCTAAAGTTGTTGAATCGGAAGTAGAGGCAAGTAATTGACGACTTCAGAGACCCCGCAAGTTGCTGCAGCAGAAGCTGAGCAAGAGGAGACTCTGGCGCCTCTCGACCTGCGTTCGCTTTTTGTCGCTGGTGTGCACTTCGGTCACCCTTCTAAGCGATGGAACCCCAAGATGGCTGAGTACATCTTTGGCAAGCGCTCGCGTGCACACATCATCGACCTTTCCAAGACAGTCACATCGTTAAAGACCGCGAAGGAATTTATCGAGAAGATTGTCGGTGAGGGTGGCGAGTGTTTAATGGTCGGGACTAAGGCCCAGGCTCAAGGCGCGATTAAAGATCAGGCCAACAAGGCCGGCGCGATGTACATCAACCAGCGCTGGCTGGGTGGAATGATGACGAACTTCCAGACCATTCAGGCTCGGATCGAGCGACTGGTGTTCCTGGAGGATGCTTTCGCGAAAGACACTATCGTTGCCCAGACCAAGCGTGAGTCGCTGATGCTTGCTGCTGAGGTCGAACGACTGAATAAGTTCTTCGGCGGCATCAAGGAAATGGAAAAACTGCCGCAGGTTCTGTTCATCGTAGATATCGAAAAAGAGAAGATCGCCGTCGCCGAGGCGAAACGACTCGGCATCCCGATCGTTGCGATAGTCGACACAAACTGCGACCCGACCGAAGTTGATTTCGCAATTCCCGGTAACGATGATTCGGTACGTTCGATCACATTGATCACACGTCACATCGCTGAGTCGATTTCGGCCGGTAAAGCTGCCGCCAAAATTGCACGTGAAGAGCGACTGGCTGCCGAGGCTGAACTCGAAGCGCAGGAAGCTGCAGCGCGAGCTGCGGCGCAGGCGAAAGCGGCCGAGCGCGCCGCAAAGGCCGCTGAAGAGAAAAAGATAGCCGATGCCAAGAAGGCCGCTGAGGCCAAGGCAGCAGAAGCAGCGAAGCCGGTTGAAGAAGAAAAACCCGCTGAGCCGGTAGCCGAGACGAAATCCGATGCAAAGCCTGAAGCAACGACTGATAAAAAGCCGGTCGTAGCTGCGGCAGCCAGGGAAGAATCGAAACCAAAATCCGAAGCTGCGACCGAGAAGAATCCGGCAAAATCGGACTCTGCCCCGGAGGCGAAGACAACGGCCAAACCTGCTGCGAAGGCAAAATCCGAAGCTAAATCAGAAGAAAAGCCAGCCGCAAAAGCGAAGCCTGCTCCGAAGAAGAAGGTGGCCGCCAAACCAGCCGCTAAGAAGGATGACGCACCTGCTAAAAAGCCTGTCGAGGCCAAAGCAGAGGCGAAAGACAAAGACGACTCAAAGTAGTCGGCATAGTCTGGGCGATAGGGCGAGAGAAAATAGAAACTACTTGAGCGATCGTAAGTGTTGATCACTGCGGTTGCCGAACGAGGGAAAAGACGTGCCAGTATCAGCTGCACAGGTAAAAGAGCTTCGAGACAAGACCGGTGCAGGAATCATGGATTCCAAGCGTGCGCTTGAAGAGGCCGACGGTGATCTCAAAAAAGCGGAAGTACTACTGAACAAAAAAGGTCTGGCTTCGGCTGCGAAGAAAGCTGGTCGTGAAACATCAGAAGGTCTTGTCGTCTCCTACATTCACACCGGTGGTCGAGTCGGCTCGCTGCTCGAACTGAACTGCGAGACAGACTTCGTCGCCAGGACAGATGAGTTCGGTGCGCTTGGCAGGAATCTGGCGATGCAGATCGCAGCCATGAGTCCGCTCTACGTTGGCCGTGATTCAATTCCAGAAGGTGTTGAAGACGTGAAAGATGAGGAGCTTCTGCTTGAGCAGGAGTACATCCGAGACTCGAGTATGAAGATCGCAGACCTCGTGAAGGACGCGATCGGCAAGCTCGGTGAGAACATTCGTATTAGACGGTTCTCCCGTTTTGAACTAGGCGGATAATTGATCAACTGAATGCCCGGCCAATTGGCCGGGCATTTTTTTAGGTGCGAGCGAGCAAGGAGATGCAGATGACGAAACCGGCATACTCACGTGTAGTTCTCAAAATGTCTGGAGAGTCGTTCAAGGGCAGTGGTGATTTCGGCTTGAACGCCGATACGTTGCACTATGTCTCAGAGCAGATCAAAGATATCGCTGAGATGGGAACCGAGGTTGGCGTGGTGGTCGGAGGTGGCAACTTCTGGCGTGGCGCTGACTACGAGCAGACCGGCATGGATCGTTCGACTGCTGACTTCGCGGGAATGTTGGCTACGATCATGAATGCGCTGGCGCTTCAAGACGCACTGGAGCGTGTTGGGGTCACTGTTCGCACGCAGTCAGCCATTGCAATGCCTTCAGTCGCCGAGCCTTACATACGTCGACGCGCGGTACGCCACCTCGAAAAGGGCCGTGTCGTCATATTTGCCGGCGGCACTGGAAACCCTTATATGACGACCGATACGGCAGCCGCGCTGCGAGCGCTGGAGATAGGCGCTGACGTTCTGATCATGGCGAAGAATGGTGTGGACGGCGTCTACGACTCCGACCCGCTCAAAAACCCGTCGGCCAAGAAATACGAAAGGCTCTCGCACTACGAGGCGCTCTCACAACGACTTCAGGCGCTGGATAGCACCGCTCTCTCGCTGTGCATGGACAATTCACTGGCAATAGTCGTGTTCGATATATTCAAGTCTGGAAACCTGGCTTCGATTCTTTCGGGTGAGCATGTTGGAACACTCATCACCGACGATCCAACTGCATAATCGTTCTATTCATACTGGCTAGTGGGTGGCGAATTATTGCTGCCGGTTGTATTTTTTGTGGCAGTGGATGGGACTCTTAGCCCTTCTGCACAGTCAGGTCCGGGGGAATTGCGATGTTGGATGAAACTCTCACCGACGCCAAGAAACGAATGTCGGAAACCGTTGATGCGCTGAAGAGAGAAATGTCGGGAGTGAGAACGGGACGGGCTGCAACTGGACTGGTCGACAACCTTAAAGTCGACTATTTCGGTAGCGAGATGCCCCTGAACCAGCTCGCCCAGATCACTGTGGGCGATGCTCGCCTGCTTGTTATCCAGCCCTGGGACAAGAATGCAGTGGACCCGATTGCCCGGGCGATTCAAAACTCTGATCTGAGCATCTCCCCAAATATCGATGGCGCTATTATTCGGCTCAACCTTCCGCCCCTTACCGAAGATCGTCGCAGAGACCTGGTGCGGACGGTGAAGGCACGCGGTGAAGAGAGCAAGGTATCGATTCGCAATGCGCGTCGTGATGCACAAGACACTATCCGTATGATTGAAAAAGAGGGTGAAGCCTCGCAGGATGATTGCCAGCGGGCGCAGAAGCAGTTGCAGAAGCTGACCGACGACGCGGTGACGGCGATTGACGTTGAAGCCGCAGCGAAAGAAGAAGAAGTGATGCAGGTTTAACCCTGCACTACCTCAAGACAGATCGCTCGGGTTCTGAGTAATTCGAGTAAGGCTGCAAGCACATGACCGCAAACCCCGAAGTATCCAAGCACACTACGAGCGCCAAGAAATCAGTTCCACTGCATGTGGCGATCATCATGGATGGAAACGGGCGCTGGGCCGAGGCGCGCGGGGTAGACGTTTCGGAGGGTCATCACGCAGGTTTCGAAAACCTTCGACGCGTTGTCGCCGACTTCGCCAATCGCGGTGTTGGATATCTGACACTCTATGCGTTCTCGACCGAAAACTGGGATCGCCCGGAGTCAGAGGTCAACGGGATTCTTGATCTCGCGATCGCTGTGATAGCCCATGAGGCACAGCAACTGAACGAGAACGGTGTCCGGATCAAGCATCTCGGTCGTGTCGATCGTCTGTCGACCGAACTGAGAGAAGAGCTCGAACAGGCGGTTGAGATGACAGCCGAGAACACCGGCCTCACGCTCGGAATCGCCTTCGATTATGGCGGCCGCGCCGAGATAGCAAACGCCGCAAGACAGCTCATCAGAGATGGTGTTCCTGCCGACGAGATCGACGAAGCCAAGTTTGCCGAGTACCTCTATACATCCGACCTGCCTAATGTCGATCTTTTAATCCGCACGGGTGGTGATTTAAGGATCAGTAACTTTCTCCTGTGGCAGACTGCCTACTCGGAGTTTTATTCCTCGGAAACACTGTGGCCCGATTTCCATGGCGACCATATCGACAAAGCCTTTGAGTCATTCAGCGAGCGCCAGCGCCGCTTCGGCAAGCGTACTTAGTTTGCCGCCGAACCGCCCGGTCGCGCACGCTGGTGACCTGCACTGCAACGATAGGAAAATCGTTTGCGTACCCGATTAGTCAGTGCCGGGGTCGGAATTCCGGTCGTGCTGCTGGCGATCTGGCTGGGATTGCCAGGAATAGCGGTACTGGCGGTCGCAGCCGGTGTCATAGGTGGCATTGAGCTAGATCGCATGATGCGTCCAGACGGCTCGCGCACCGGCGGAACGAGGTTGGTCTCGTTGGTGGTGGGCCCGGTGGTGCTTGCGGCCGTGGCAATGTGGATGGTGACTGACAATCGCATCACCGGTGACCAACTGCCGATCACTCTGACGATAATCTTCACACTGGCGTTGCTACTAAGGGGTACGGCAACGCTGGGTCGATCATCATCGAAACGCAAGGCAAGCGACTGGGTGTTCTGGGTGTTCGCCGCGTATGTCGGCCTTGCGTTGGCCCATGCACCGGTACTGGTTCAACTTGACCGGGGTCGAGAGCTAATCCTGCTGGCGATACTCACTACGTTTGCAGTCGATACTTTTGCACTGTTCGTTGGTATCTCGATCGGCAGGAGAAGGTTAGCTCCTTCGATCAGTCCGAAGAAGTCCTGGGAAGGTGCGATCGGTGGAGTGGTCGGCGGCGCGATCACCGCCATTGCACTCAACGCCGCGTTCGAAATTCCTTTCACGACACTGTCGGTCGGCATCCTTGGTGCGTTTCTTGGCGTGAGCGGAGTGCTGGGTGATCTGTACGAGTCGTGGATTAAACGGCGGGCCGGAGTGAAAGACAGCGGTACATTGATTCCCGGACATGGTGGAATTTTGGATCGATTGGACAGCGTGATTCCCAATCTGGCGGTCGTATACTGGGCTGCAGTATGGAGCGGAATATAAAAAAGCTGGTAATTCTGGGGTCAACCGGGTCGGTTGGAACCCAGACACTCGACATTGTCCGAGCATTTCCCGATCACTTTGAAGTGGTCGGGCTGTGCAATGGTTTCAACGCGCCGCTGCTTGAACAGCAGATCGATGAGTTCAAGCCGGCATATTTCAGTTCTCTGGGCGACACTCAGACGGGGTATGGCGGTGCAAAGGCTGCCCCGGCCGAAGAGATCGTCATATTGCCAGAAGTCGATATCGTTGTTGCTGCAACTGTAGGTTCCGCGGGTATGCCAACGTCGATGGCAGCGTTGCGAGTCGGTAAGACGCTGGGACTCGCCAACAAAGAGGTCATCGTGATGGCAGGCAATCTGCTGATCGAAGCTGCAGAGGCTGGCGGCGCTACGATTCTCCCGATAGACAGCGAGCCATCGGCGATATGGCAATGTCTGGAGGGTGAAGTAAGCGAGCCGTCTCGTTTGATTATCACCGCGTCTGGCGGTGCTTTCAGGGATCGTACATGGGCATCGCTCGACGACGTGACTCCCGAACAGGCGCTCAAGCACCCGACCTGGACGATGGGGCCAAAGATAACAATCGATTCAGCAACGTTGATGAACAAGGCCTTTGAGGTGATCGAGTCGCGATGGTTGTTCGATATACCTTTCGACAAGATTGACGTGACGATTCATCGCCAGAGTATCGTTCACTCGATGGTTGAGTTTTCTGACGGTACCTTGAAGGCACAGCTTGGACCAACGAGTATGGGTCAACCGATTCAACATGCCTTGTTCTACCCGGAACGTCAGGTTAACGACGATCTTCCCAAACTCGATGCGGTGACGATGGGCACGCTAACTTTCGAAGAGATGGATCAGACTCTATATCCATGTTTCGAACTTGCACTTGAGTACGGCAGGAAAGGCGGTACTTATCCCGCCGCACTGGCTGGCGCTGACGAGGCTGCTGTGCTGTTGTTCTTGGGCGGTAAGATCAAGTTCACCGACATACCTGATTCCGTGGCCGAAACACTGGCGGCACACGATTCAATAACGTCGCCTTCAGTTGCCGATACCATTGAAGCCGCGCAGTGGGCAACCGAAAACACACTAATGCGCCACAATCACTCCACAATTCTGAGCTAGCATTAAGCCATATGCCAGAAACAGTATTTTTCGGTGTCGTCACGTTTCTTCTCGTGCTCGGCCCCCTCATCATCCTTCACGAACTAGGTCACCTCTGGACCGCCCGACGCTTCGGCGTCAAAACACTTGAATTCGGATTCGGGTATCCGCCGCGTGCTGGTGGAATCTGGAGTGGAAGAACTCCGGTTACGTTCGATTCAGACACTATCTTCGAAATCGACAAGAATTCGCTGATCGGGAAGACCGCATCTATCCGTACGATCATCGATGAAGAAGGCAGGTCGATAGCGGTTAGTGTGCGTCCGAGATCGAAAGGTGATGATGCGGAGGCGTCCGAGGGTGGCCAGATCGTCACGGGCAAGATCAAGGCGATAGAAGGCGACCAGATAGTTGTTGCCGACATGCTGTGGTCGTTCAACTGGCTCCCACTGGGCGGATTTGTGCGTATGGTCGGCGAGGAAGGCGGCAGCGCCAAAGACTCGCTCGGTAGTAAGCCCCGATGGCAGCGAGTCGTCGTTTTGGGCTCTGGTGCGTTCGTCAACGCGGTTATCCCGTTTATTCTGCTCCCTCTGGTTCTGATGATCCCGGCGGAAAAACCTGTCGGTGATGTCACCATCGTGACCGTCTTCCCCGGATCCCCGGCCGATATGGCGGGAATTCGATCTGGCGACAGGATCCTGAAAGTCGATGGGCGGCGGATCGAGAATATCTCCGAACTCCAGCAGGCTGTGACGGTGAAGCTTGGGGCTGAGAGCACGTGGGAAATCGAATCAGGTGTCCCGAATATCTTCGTGCGTCCTGCTGAACCGCAATATCAGTACAGTGGTGCTGTTGAGAAAGTGGTACTGATACCGCGGTGGAAACCGCCGAGTAAACAGATCGTTCCGGTTGTTTCGGACCCCGAAACGCAGATGGCTCTGGCTCAAGCCCGCGTCTTCGATGTTTCCCTCGGGTTGAATTCCCTCATCACGGTTGTCGATGAACCCACCGACACCCTGTACGAAATTTCCGACGAAGATGCTGCGCTCCTTGATCCACCGGCAGCGCTCGGCGATATTCTTCGAGTGGTTCCAGTAGCTGAAGAAGCTGGAAAACAGATTTCACTTGCCGACGCTCGGCTGCATGACAACGGCCTCGGTATTAAAACGACGGTGCAGGAAGGTGCGACCGGAGTACAGATATCTACCGAGAACAGTCAGATCGTAAGCAAAGGCCTGAATCCTCTGGAGGCGTTCCCACTTGGCTGGCGCCACGCTCTCGACACGATGGTGCTCACCCGGAACGCGTTGACGACAACAATTATCGGCAGCTCAAACCCGCAATTCGAAGGGCCTTCAACGGTGGGACCGATTGGCATCGGACAACTGACAGGCGAGATCGCAGTGGCTGATGCCGGGATTGGTGCCAAGATAATCACATTCGCTACGCTGGCAGCGACGTTGAGCCTATCGCTGGCTATTCTGAACATCCTGCCGATTCCTGCGCTGGACGGTGGCAGGATATTCTTCGTATTTGTCGAGATCGTACGTCGGGGCAAACGTATTTCACCCGAGCGAGAAGGGCTAGTCCACCTCGTCGGATTCGCGCTGCTGATCGGGCTTATCGCGGTTATCTCTGTGCAGGACGTGACGCGAATCATCAGGGGCGAATCGTTCTTCTAAACCCGGTCTCCGGTAAACCGAATTTGTGGGCAGGCCGCGGGCTAAAGGGTAGTGTTTGAATTGACTCTGTCGCAGTCACGTCGAAATCAGTTGTTTATCGCTGGTGTATCGTCTTTGTTACTGGCGACTCTCTGGGTAATTGGCGATCTGCCCCGGTCGATGTACTACGTGCTACCGTTCTTGATCGTGGCTCTGTGGATTCCGGCGCTACTGGCTCACAAGCAGCGTGATGGTGGCGTGTTATGGAACACGTTCTTCGGTCTGCTCGGTGTCGGCGTGATCGCCGTGGTGGTACGAGCAGTCTGGCTCATCGGCAGAGGTTGAAGTCAGACTTCCTGTGAACGCCTCCAATCTTTTGACGTCGGATCGGTAGCATTGTCGCCTGTGAACAATCGATGTGATTCTTATTGGAGCGAATGAACTGGCGGCAAGAGACAAAACCCATCCTGTCAGCGTTGGCGGCGTGTTGATCGGCGGCGGCAACCCGATCGTTGTCCAGTCGATGACCGACACCGATACCGCCGATATCGCTGCCACTGTCAAACAGGTCAAGCTACTCGCTGACGCGGGAAGCGAAATCGTCCGTATCACGGTCAACAATGCTGAAGCCGCAAAAGCTGTGCCCGAGGTCAGTCGGCGACTTGCCGACCTCGGTTGCACCGTGCCGTTAGTCGGCGATTTTCATTTCATTGGGCATCGGCTGCTCCGTGACTATCCCGAACTCGCTGGCACGCTTGCCAAGTTCCGGATTAATCCGGGAAACGTGGGGCGGGGTGCTCGACATGACGAGAACTTTACCCAATTCATCGAGATTGCCAGAGATTTGGAAACC
>JAJRZP010000034.1 GCA_024275195.1 Chloroflexota bacterium
CCCTCTGGGCATGGTTGCGTCCGGCACAATCCTGCCGTCGGGCACAGCCAACTCATCGCTCGCGATCTCCGTACGCGCACTACTTGGATTCATTCGGTCCATTCACGAACTGATCTGGGCGCTGCTGTTTGTCGCTGCTGTAGGTCTATCTCCGATAGCCGGAGTTCTGGCGATCGCAATTCCATACTCGGGAATTATCGGCCGGGTCTTCGCCGAGCGACTTCAAGACGTTCCTGAAACCCGACTTCTCGCTCTTCAAACCAGCGGGGCAACACCCCTACAACGTGTTTCGCTGGCGAGAATCCCGTCGGTGATGCCCGATATGACCTCGTACCTGTTCTATCGATTCGAATGTGCGATCAGAACCGCCGCAATTCTCAGCTTTGTTGGACTGGGAGGGATCGGATTTCAGATCCAACTTGCGCTCAACGACCTCAAATTCGAAACGGTAGCAACACTGCTCTACGCACTTGTAATCCTCATCCTTGCTGTCGATCTGGTGAGTGGCTCGGTCCGAAAAAGGATGACGGCGTGACCATTGACCAGAATCGAACGAATCCGCGCACGTGGGAGTTCTCGCTCAGGCGTCCTCCACTTTTCGGTGCGGCAGTCACACTCTCGACCCTTCTCGTGATCACCCTTAGCTGGATCTATGTTGCGTCAATTTCAAGTGGCACTCGTTCGATGCTCTCACCCGACTCTCTTGCACGAATGTCGAGCTTCGTTACAGAACTCGCCGGTTCAGGAAGCTCATCATCGTTCTGGCAGCGTGAAGACTGGAGAGATGTCATTGGACTGGTGGGGGACACACTCGCCATGAGCATCCTCGCGTCGGCAATCGCAGGAACCGCGGCATTCGTGATGATCCCGTTCGCATCGTCGAATCTTATGATCACCAGCCGCACAGGACTAAGACGATGGATTCAGATTGCGGTATTCAGCGCCGTCCGCGGCCTGTTCATATTCATGCGATCTGTGCCTGAACTTCTGTGGGCACTCATCGTCGTGTTCATGATCTCACCCGGAATACTTGCCGGTGCCCTGGCTCTCGCCATCCACAACATCGGTGTAATCGGGCGGCTTGGGTCAGACATCGTTGAAGATGTCGAGCCGCACTCGATCACCGCGCTCAAATCTGCCGGAGCAAGGCCGGTTCAAGCATACCTCACCGGTATTCTCCCTCAGGTCGTCAGGCAACTGCTGACGTTCCAGTTCTACAGGTGGGAAGTGATAATTCGTACTACCGCTGTCGTAGGATTTGTCGCAGCCTCCGGTCTCGGCTACCAGCTTCGGCTCGACCTGAACTTCTTCAGGTACACAAACGTCGGGCAACTCCTCGTTGCATACATCCTGATCGTCTGGGCCGTCGACATCATTTCTACTCTGGCTCGACGCTCCGCCAGATAACCCACTCTCCGTCACACCAGTCACTACCACCTCCACCCCCAACCCAACAAATGTCATCCTGAGCCAGTCGAAGGACGACACGCGCGACCACCTGCCACACCCGATTCGGTATCCCGAACGAAACAGGGCGACGCGCAAAGGTATTCAACTGGACTGTACACAGGGCGACACAAACGATATCAGCATGCGTGAACTCGCCCGCCCAACCCAACAAATGTCATCCTGAGCCAGTCGAAGGACGACACACAAGCACCAAAACTACCCGCTCACACCCTCGTTGCCTGAACTGTCCTCATCTCCGGCGGTCTCCTCGGCGACAACCGTCGCACCCATCGCCATGGCAGCCCGTACCATCGCACTCTCCTGGGCAGCCGTCGTCGGCTGGCCACCGCTCGGTGTAAGAGAGCCACTCGTGCCACCACCACCACCACCGTTAGCGGCTTCCTCTGCCACCTCGCGGGGCGAACGCACTTCCAACTCCAACTCCGAGCCATACGCCTCTGTGATAGCAGCCTTCAACGCATCCCTCGACCGCTGATCCTGCATCTCTTCCATGAAGTTGTTCTTCAGTGCATTGCTCTTGAAGCGAAGGGAAATCTTATTCCCGGTTGGCTCAGGCACCTCAATGTTTCGAAGTAACGGACCAACAACATAGCGACGATTTTTCGTACGTCGCATCGCCCACACAACCTTGTCCCACTTGACTTCACTCGGAGTGCGATCACGGCGTTGAGCTGGCTGGGTCGGCTCGGCTGCTTCTGTGGACGTTGTCTGCCGATGACCCGGTTGTGGAGAAGCCACAGGTCTCGAAGTAGCAGCACCCGAAGATGCCGGTGCGGCAGGTGCAGTCGCGGCAGCAACTGGCTTTGTTGTCGCCTTCAGCACAGCAATCTCAAGTGGCAACGGCGATGATGAATTGGCCTTCATATCGGCCTGCCCCAAAGCCGTAAGAATGTGCAGAATCTGGTTCAACCGTGCAGTACGCGCGGCCGTTGCCATCGTTTCCGAGAACTCAGAACCCTGAGAAATAGAATCCTCGACGCCTGCCTTCAGCAACAACGCCACTCGAAGCGCATCAACCGCACCCGATCGTAACGCCCTTAGATCAGCACCACGTTGCGCCTCTCGATTTATCACCGTTAGCGCAGCCGCAGCGTCTTTGGCGAGCAGGGCGGTGGCAAGCTCAGTGCTGGTCGCCGTGTCCCCAAGCCCGAGTAACTCCCGCGCCTGCGATTCCGTGATCTCGGAAGGCTGCCCATCTTCGCCGACCTGACCATACGAAACAAAGAGTTGCTCAAGCAGGTTCTCAGCATCCCGTAAACTACCCCACGCAGTTCGAGCGATCATCTCCAGCACTGCAGGCTCTGCCTCGATCTCCTCAGCCTCGCAGACCTCGATCAACCGCTCGATCACATCATCATTCGACAGCCGCTTGAAGTCGAAACGCTGGCACCGGCTGATGATCGTTGCTGGGATCTTGTGGGCGTCAGTTGTCGCCAGAATCATCACGATGTTTGGTGGTGGCTCTTCCAGCGTCTTCAACAACGCGTTGAATGCCGCTTCGGTAAGCATGTGCACCTCGTCGATGATGTACACCTTGTACTTGCCCGCAACCGGCCGAAACTGAACATTGTCTCGCAACTCACGAATGTCGCCGATTCCACGATTCGAAGCAGCGTCGATCTCGATGAGATCCATATACCGCCCTTCATCGATCGCTATCGAAACTTCTGAATCGGCAACCGGCTCACCATCGGCTGTAATTTCTGAGTTAAGTGCCTTCGCGAGTATTCGAGCGGTTGAAGTCTTGCCCACGCCACGCGGCCCGGTGAACAAATATGCATGTGAGACGTGATCGGTTGTGATGGCGCGCTTGAGCGTTTTCGTGACATGCGCCTGCCCGGCAACCTCGTCGAATCGAGTAGGGCGCCATTTCCTATAAAAAACCTGGCTATTCGTCACTTCAACACCAGTCTCACCAGCTAGAACTACCTTCGAGTGCTAATCCCCGAACACCTCAGCTAAAACCACATCAGTCTTGCCGAACATCACCTTCTCTTCTTCACGCTCAGCATGGTCGTACCCGAGCAGATGAAGTACCCCGTGAATCGTAAGCATCGCAAGCTCTCGCTCAGTCGACTTTCCGTTCTCTACGGCCTGCCTCACCACCTGAGGAAGAGAAATCGCTATATCACCCAGTCTCGCTGCGTCTTCCGTAACCGAATCAGGTGAATCCTCGATCTCAGGGAACGCAGGCCATTCATCACGATCGACACCTTCTGCGGTTTCGACTGTCGTACTGAACGACAGCACATCGGTGATCTCGTCTTCGCCTTTGAACTCCCTGTTCAACTCCCTGATCCGTTCGTCACCGGTGATCATCACCGTAATGTGATCTGGTCCTTCGACCTGCTCGGAATCCAGACCCGCAATCGCTGCTTGCATGACAATCGAAACGTCCGAATCTGCCAGAAGCTCAACGTCTTCGAGATCAAAAACGACCTCGACACGACCATCTGCAGACAAAAATGAATCGGTATCGCCCGGGGACTTCAAAACGCCCTCATCCTAGCATGCCAGAATCCGAGTTCGAGTCTGGACGTCACTCAATGGTCAGCTCATTTTCGAAGCAACTTCAGCTTCTTCAGCAAGCACTCTGATCTTCGAGTACAGGGGTGCGTATCGGGGGTCAGAATTCGCCAACTCGCCAGCTTCTAACCGGGCGTTCAGAATGCCCATTCTCACCTCAGGTGAACGAAGCTGACCGACTTCCAGATACGTTCGGGCATTGTACAAGTTCGGAATTAACCTGTCGCTGATCGTTCGCGCAACCCAGCGCTCAGCAGGAGGCGCGGCGATTTCCTCGGCCATCTGAACCGCTTCTTCGAGTGTGTTTAGAACCTCCGGACCCGTCGGCCAGAGTTCTTCGGCTTCCCTGCTTGGCATCGTGCCTGACTATTCCTGCTTGTTCGATCTGGATCGATATTTTCTAAGTAAGAACCAAAATAACACTACAAGCACCGCTCCGAAAACGTCTGCAACTACGTCAATAGCCTCACTCGTCCGACCGGCGACACTCGACTGGTGAATCTCATCCAGAACACCATAAACGAGTGCTACGAATACAGTCGAGTGTGCAATCAAGCCTTCGGAAACCGGTCTCATTAGCACGAATGCCCGGAGAACAAACACACTCAGTACGAAGTACAGACCAACGTGGGCGACAGTAGTCGCAAGCGGCAGCCATGCCGTGGCGTCGCTCGCATCGTCAAAGTCACCCGCCGGTCGATCCGACAACGCGTAGATCAACCCCATCCAGCCGAGCGCCAACAACGCCCATAACCACGCACGGTCGAGTTTGCGAATAAGCGTCATCTGGGCGCTTTCTTGTTTCGGGTTCTGCCGCCATCTTTGCTTCGCGTAAAAGCACCGATACAAAACTCGTTTCCTTGTTAAATCGGTTCGCGCGGCACTAGCTGTACTTCCCACGAACGTTGTTTACAGCCTTGAGGCAGGGGTGGCTCCGTCTATACCGCCGTGTGGACGGTGGTGATTGTAGCGGTACAGGAAGCCGGGCAGAGCTGCCAGCCGTTCTTCGTTCGAGAGGTATTTACGGATGTATGCCCATTCCCTTTGTAGGATCTTATTGAACGCTTCCGCCTTCCCATTGGTCTGCGGGCGATAGGGTCGGGTGCGCTTGTGGACGATCCCAAAGGTCTTGATGACGTACCTGACGGCGTGGCTCGTGTAGTTCTTGGCGTTATCGGTGAGG
>JAJRZP010000035.1 GCA_024275195.1 Chloroflexota bacterium
CGTACTCGCTTCTTCGAGGGTGAGGAACCGTCGCATATCGACGATCGAGTCAATGTGATTAATCTCGACAGGGCAGGCGTCGAGACAGGCAGCACAGGTCAGGCAGCCCCAGAGAACATCGTCACCTATCGCGTCGTGAATCATCGATGTCGCTGGTTCCGGCGGAGTTTCTCCCACAGGCGTTCCGAGCAGTACCGGAGCGCGTTCCTCCATGTAGCCGCGCATCCCCTGTATCAGTGCCCGCGGTGAGAGCGGTTTTCCTGACGCCCATGCCGGACACGCGTCCTGACATCGCCCGCAGTTTGTGCAGGCATCGAAACTCAGCATCTGTGTCCACTGGAGATCAGGTATGTCCTTCGTACCGAAGGTTTCGAGTGTCTCGAAGTCGCCCATCGATCTCAGGGCACCACGTGGGCGCAGCGAACGGTAGTACCAGTTCATGGGGCTGACGATCATGTGTGCGAATCGGCTGAACCTGGCTGCGGCGTAGACAATCGCTGCAACGAAAATTCCGGCGTGAACCCACCAGGTCACGGCGTGAGTGGTTTCCAGAGCATCCGGTGTGAAGCCGATAGCCATCAGGGTTTTGGCGAAAATCCAACCGATGGGCGACCATACTGCAACTGAAGGGTCGTAGTAACTCGACGAAGGATTCAGCTCTGTCGCGCCGATTCGCAGCCCTTCGATCAGGAAACCGCTGATCAGTAGGCCAAACAGAAAGCTGAGGACGATGCCATCATCAAGAGCTGTGTTCAGACGTCCCGGTCGAATCACGTACCGTCGCCACGCGGCCATAAAAAGACCCAGAGTCGCAAGCCCGCCGCCGAAAACATCCCAGACGAAGCCGAGAGGAACGCGGGCGTGCGCTGTTGGCAAGATCCAGTTCAGATACTTCTCAGCGTTGAACTCCAGTGCGGCAACCGTGGTGGCGAGCAGCAAGATGCTGAAGCCCCAGAAGATCGAGAAATGCATGATCCCTGCGTAGAGATCGCGTTTTCTTACGAATTGGCGATGTGCGAACAGCCCGACCGTCAGTAAGGCTAAGAACGCCTTCCAACGCTCGGACGATGGGCCGAGATCGACATCAGCGCTCGCGGTATGCCACAGATGCCAGCGTCGTCGCAGCGCATAGGCGATAGAGGCCAGCGCAATCGGGGCGATGAGGTACACCAGTGCGCCAGCGAACGGGTATCCAATGTTCCAAAACTCTGTGCGACCGGCGAACTCAGACATACCGCAGTGTTGTTCCCACCAGATGATTCGATCGATGCTTCATTTCAGCTACAACGGCAGTGTACGGATTGCCAGCACCTGTGTCGTGTCCGATATCACATCGAACCCCGGCAAACGACTCTGAGAGAAAAAAGGCATTAGTTCACGAGACGGGTCCACATCAGGACGGATGAGCCGGTCACCAGCCAGAGGAAAATGTTTATCAACAGCGGTTTGTCGCGAATAACTATCTCCTCCGGTGTTTCGCCGACGCCTTCAACATGAATTAGATACAGATAGCGCAAAACACCGTAGGCCACGAACGGGATCGTAAGCATCATAGAGTTATTGCTAGGAACGTTGGCCTCAGTGACTCCTGTGCTGAACGTATACAACGTGTAAGCGATTAGCGTTGCGGTCGCTACCACGTTGATCAGGCTGTCGAGGAGAGGAAGCGTGTACTCGCTGAGGATCGCTCTTTGTTCCTGCGGGTTGTCGCCCGCGAGGTACAACTCGTTGCGACGCTTTGCGAGAGCGATGAACAGTGCTCCGAGTGCGGTTACGACATACAACCACGGCGAGATCGTCAGGTCTAGTTCAACTGTCGAGCCTGACCGCACAATAATTGCGTGATCGATGGCGATCGATCCGGCGACCGCCCTCAGCACAAATCCCGATGCCACGGTCATTACGTCGAGCAGAACGATGTTTTTTATCCACCAACTGTATGCGACGTTAGTCGCAAGATATGTGACAGCCGTCAGCACCATTGGCAGCGAAATGGCGAATGCTGATGCCAACGCGCCAACAACCATCACGGTCGCTATGCCGTACGCCCAGGGGATAGATATTCTTCCTGCAGCGATTGGGCGGAATCGTTTTCGGGGATGGACTCGATCCTTCTCAACGTCAACAGAGTCGTTGATGTAGTAGATGGCGGCCGAAAGCAACACAAATATGCCCAGGCCCGCGAAGGCACGACCGACAATGGAGATCATGCCGCCAATATCGTCGGCGCTGTACCAGATGTTTACAGTGAAGAAGAGCGGTACGAGAACCAGCCCGTTTTTAACCATCTGCCGAGGGCGCGCCTCTTTGATGATTGCTCGTATGCTCGGAACCTTTGCTGTTTGAATTGTGACTTCCTGTTCTGCCGCCATATCAGCGATGATAGGGGTATTCGGAAACCGAGGTCAATTTGTGACGCCGACGTGAAACGCCAGTATTTATGCCATCAAACTCAAAAATACGACTTGATCGACTATTAGTCGAGTGTGGACTGGCTTCAGATATCAAGGAGGCTGCCGCACTGGTGATGGCAGGAAAAGTGTCCATGCCCGATGAGCGCAGATCGCCGACTCCCGGTATGCAGGTTCGACCCGGTATCGAAGTCGTGTTGGTTCCGGAGAAGCGGTTCGTGTCGAGGGGAGGCGAGAAGCTTTCCCGGGCGCTGGAAGTTTTCGGAGTGAATCCGAAAGGCATGGTGTGTCTGGATGTCGGGGCTTCGACGGGTGGGTTCACTGATTGCCTGCTACAAGCCGGTGCAGTGCGTGTTTATGCCGTCGATACGGGAAGGGGGCAACTGCACCAAAAACTCCGAGATGATGATCGCGTTGTGAATATGGAGCGAACAAACCTGGTCGATGGGATTGGGCTTCCAGAACTTGTTGACCTCATTGTCGCCGACGTCTCGTTCACGTCATTGAGCGTGGTCCTGCCCACTGCCTTCGACCATCTCAAGGCGACTGGGCAGGCGATCGTGCTGCTCAAGCCTCAGTTCGAAGCGAAGAAATCAGAGGTGCCACGTGGTGGTGTGATCACCGACCCGAGCATTCATGCTGCGGTTATAGGTCGGTTCGCCAGGTGGGCTGGTGCGTCGAAAATTCGGATACGGAATTTGATAAGTTCGGGGATACTCGGCGACAAGGGAAACCGAGAGTTTCTACTGCATCTGGAGGACGGGCGAGAGTCTGAGGACTAAAAGCCATTCTTAACACCAAGTTCGCGTTGACCGAGTAAGCCCCACCACGTTAAAATTAACGACTCTATCGCCGACTAATCTTGGAGCTATTCGGTGATTCTGATTCTTACGGCGTAAGCGTGCGCCTGAAGGAATTGAACGGACTGATCTAGAACATTTGCATCTGTGTTAGAGACCCCAGGCCCGATCATCCCCGAATCTGACGACAAGCCGCATGAAGAATGCGGAATCGTCGGTGCCTTCGTACCCGGCGAGAGTATTGCCCGCACAGCATTTTTTGGCCTGTTCGCGCTTCAGCATCGAGGGCAGGAAAGCGCCGGAATCGCGACGTCTGAAGGCAGTCGGATTCATCTCAAAGCACAGATGGGACTGGTCTCACAGGTATTCCGGGAAGAGACTCTCACCGGACTTCCGGGTCATCTGGGTATTGGACACACCCGTTATTCGACGATGGGTGGTAGCAAGGAATACAACGCCCAACCAATTCTGGCCGACGGCCAGCGTGGTCAAATCGCAGTTGGGTACAACGGCAACGTTATCAATGCTGCCGAGCTACGAATCGAGATGGCAGAAGAGTTCGGCTGCACATTCGACAAAACTTCCGATACCGAGGTAATTGCTGAGCTATTTGCGAAAGCCCCCGGAGCTGATTGGTTCGAGGTTTCTGCTTACGCGATGCGCCGCCTCAAAGGCGCCTATTCGCTGGCGATCATGACCAAAGATCAACTGATAGCGATTCGCGATCCACTGGGTATTCGCCCGCTGTGCCTCGGAACACTCAATGGCGGCTGGGTTGTTGCCTCAGAAACTGCGGCGCTCGACAATCTCGGAGCCGAGTTTGTACGCGAACTCGAAAACGGTGAGACTCTAATCATCGACAAAAACGGTGTCGAATCACGGATATGGTCAGGGGCAAGAAGCACCCATGCCATGTGTGTGTTCGAGCAGATTTACTTCGCTCGACCCGACAGCATGCTCAACGGTGAACTGGCATACGAAACCCGCCAGCGTCTCGGAGCCGAGGTTTATCGCGAACACCCGGTGGATGCCGACATCGTGGTAGGTATCCCCGACTCGTCGACCCCTCACGCCGTCGGTTTGGCCGCGGCGGCCAAGATCCCTTACACCGAAGCGATCATCCGTAACCGGTACGTCGGCCGAACGTTCATCCAGCCCGACCAGCGGTCAAGAGCGCAGGGTGTCCAGACGAAGTTCAATCCGATGCGAGGCGTCATAGAAGGGAAGCGGCTTCTCGTTGTTGACGACTCTATCGTTAGAAGTACGACGATCACCCGTGTCATTAAGATGCTGCGTCACGCTGGTGCCAGGGAAGTCCATGTTCGCGTGGCGTCGCCACCGATAAAGTCGACCTGCCACTTCGGAGTCGATATGGCGACTCTAAATGAATTAATCGCTGCCAACAAAACGGTTGAAGAGATCACCGAGTATATCGGCGCCGACTCGCTCGCTTATCTTTCTGTAGAAGGCCTGTTGCGAGCGGTGCGTGCCCCAAAAAATGCCTACTGCACCGGCTGCTTCACAGGCAACTACCCGATACCAGTTCAGCTTGAGATGAACAAGTTGGGATTCGAGATCGCTCCGGTCGAGTAGATCGGCACCGTTACTTGGTGTATTTGCAGGCTCTCAAGTACCCTTCCCAATCGTATACTTAACGGCTGATAATCACGTGCCTGATCTGTGAGCAGCAAAACAACCGCAGGAGAGCCCACAATATGACGGATCGCCCGGCTGGTAAAACCTACGCCGACGCAGGTGTAGACCTCGACGCAGCGGCATCGGTCAAAAGCACGATTAAGGGCATCGCAGCGGCTACACTCGGAAGTGCAGTCATTGCGGGGCCGGGCGGTTTTGGTGGAGTAATTGACCCTGATCCAGCAGGCGACACGCTCCTCGTTGCCAGCACCGACGGCGTCGGCACTAAACTCCGTATTGCAGACGCTCTTGGCAGGCACGACACGATTGGTGCAAGCATTGTCAATCACTGCATCAACGACATACTTCCTGCCGGTGCCCGACCCCTGTTCTTCCTCGACTACATCGGTCTGAGTCGGTTCGACCCTGACAAGATCGCCGAGATCGTCTCAGGGCTGGCGAAAGCATGTAGCGACGCCGGGTGTGCGTTGCTCGGTGGCGAGACCGCCACAATGCCAGACATCTACGATGGAAACGACTACGACCTGGCGGGGTTCATCGTTGGAACGGTGAGAAAAGATGCACTGCTCAGACCGGAGAATACCCGAGAGGGCGACGTGATTCTTGGTCTGGCTTCAGACGGTCTGCACACAAACGGATACTCTCTGGTGCGATCGATTTTCGAGACCGACCAGAATCCTTCCGTACTGGCAACCAACGTTCCCGAAACATCGCATACTCTCGGAGAATTGCTGCTTCGACCGCACCTCAGCTATCTAGACGCGATTGGCCCCGTTCTCGACAAGATTCGTGGACTGGGACACATTACAGGTGGCAGTTTCTATAAGAACATCCCGCGCGCTCTCGCCGATGGTCTCGGTGCCGATGTTGACGTTTCGAGTTGGTCTATCCCGCCGTTGTTCAAGTTCATACAGGAGTCGGGTCGAGTCGAAGATCAAGAGATGTTCAGGGTCTTCAACATGGGCGTTGGGATGACCATCATCGTTGAGCCGGGCCTCGCCGACGATGTGCTGAACAGCGTGCCGGGGGCGTTCAGGCTGGGCGAGGTTGTGAAGCGAGCCGAGGACGAAGAGCGTACCAGGCTCATCGGTTTATAACCGAGAGCGGACATGCAGCAGGTATTTCTTTCCAGAAGCGAAAATGGAAAGATATTCCGAGAAGAATCGAGAGCAATTTGAGAGCGCTACTTTCTCCATATGACAAAACCGGGCTGATCGAGTTTGCCCGGGTGCTGGCGAGTGCGGGTTTTGAGCTGGTCAGCACCGGTGGTACCGCCCGGGAGCTTACAGGCGCGGGTCTCGATGTTACCGAAGTCGCCGCCGTGACCGGCGCACCGGAGATCCTTGATGGCCGGGTAAAGACTTTGCATCCCCGTATACACGGTGGACTTCTTGGCAAGCGAAGCAACCCGGCTCATGTTGCTGAGATGAAAGAACAGGGCATCGAGGGGATCGATGTAGTAGTTAACAACCTGTACCCGTTCCAGCAGACTGTTTCAAAGCCCGACGTGACTCTGGACGATGCCCTCGAAAATATCGATATCGGTGGCCCTGCGATGACGCGGGCGGCCGCTAAGAATTTTCCTGATGTCGTGATCGTTGTCGATCCTTCGGATTACGACGCGGTGGGTGAGATGATCGTAAACGGCGGAGTTTCGATGGATCAGCGCCGACGTCTTGCCTCGAAGGCCTTCCAGCACGTTGCTGGTTACGATACGCTGATCTCCGCTTACCTCCGTGAGCCAGACACCACCGGAGACGATAAAATAGTCCTGTTCCCCGAAGAGCTTACGTTTGGATGGAACCGGGTTGCTATTCCTCGATACGGCGAGAATCCACATCAGGCAGGTGGCATATATGCGACGCCGGGCGAGACCGGGGGGATCGTAAACGCCAAACGTCTGCACGGCATCGAGATGTCGTACCTGAACTACTTTGACGCAGATGCGGCGTGGGTTGCGGCCAATTCGTTCGAGGCGCTCGGAATGCACTGTGTGTCGGTGGTCAAACATGCCAACCCGTGCGGACTCGCGACCGATGCCAGCCAGGTCGAGGCTTATCGCAAAGCATATGCGGGCGACACGATATCGGCCTTTGGAGGGATAGTCGGGTTCAACACCATCGTAACTGCCGAAACCGCCGCGGCTATGAAGGGCGTTCTCTACGATGTGATTGCTGCACCGGGATACGAGCCTGAGGCACTTGAGATTCTGAGCAAGCGCAAACGAACGCGTGTGCTCGAAGTCAAGCCCTCGGCGGCACCTCTGTTGAATGTACGGAATGTCACTGGTGGAGCGCTGGTTCAACAGCCGGACGACATAGTTGAAGTGGCTTCATCGTGGAAGGTTGCGACACGGAAACAGCCAAACGAGCAACAACTTACTGATATGGCATTTGCATGGAAGGCGTGTCAGCTTGTTCACTCGAATGCCATCGTTTTCGCAAAGGATTCGATGCTCAAAGGAATGGGTGCAGGTCAACCGAACAGGGCGATAAGCGTGTATCTGGCGGGGCGTGCCGCCGGTGACGACGCCGATGGCTGCGTTATGGCAAGCGACGCCTTTTTTCCGTTCCCGGATGGCATCGAGAATGCTGCAAAAGCCGGAGCCGTCGCTGTCGTACAACCCGGAGGGTCGGTGAAGGATCAGGAAGTGATCGAGGCTGCCGATCGGCTGGGTCTGGTCATGTTGTTTACAGGCACGCGTCACTTCTATCACTGATCTTCTGATATCCAACTCAGCGCACAGGGTTTCTTGACCGACTTTAGAAATCCAGACGAAGCACTGCGAGAACGAGATTCAATGGCAACAACCGTAGACATAGTCATTCCGGTCCTCAATGAGGAAGTGGCTTTGGCAGGGTGCGTTGAGAAACTTTTTACTTTCACTGCCAACTACCCTGGGCGTGATTGGCGAATAATCATCGCGGACAACGGTTCTACTGATAAGACGACGGAGATTGCCGCGAAGCTGGCGGAAGAGCATGCGAAATTGTCGGTTACCCGACTTGATCAGCGTGGACGCGGACGTGCTCTCAAGAAAGCCTGGGGATCGGGTGATGCGGATGTGCGCCTGTACATGGATGTCGATCTATCCACCGATCTGAAAGCACTTCCCGCACTGGTTGGCGCGATCGCCGAGGATGGGTACGACATAGCGATCGGCTCCCGCCTGATGAAAGGTTCAGAGGTGGTCGATCGGACGCTTAAGCGCGAAATCACCTCACGTGGCTACAACATTCTGATTCATCTCTTTTTCCCGTTGACTAAGTTCAAAGATGCCCAGTGTGGGTTTAAGGCTATTTCCAGAAGAACCGCCGAGAACATACTGCCTCTGGTAGTAGACAACGCCTGGTTCCTCGACACCGAGTTGCTGTTACTTGCCGGTAAGGCTGGATATGGCATAAAAGAGGTTCCAGTTCACTGGGAAGACGACCCGGATACTCGAGTGAAGATTATTTCGACAGCGTGGGAAGACGTGAAAGGGCTGCTGAGATTGAGGTTTAAAGGTCGCCCAGTTCCGCCATCTACAACTTGACCGTTGATTTATACGGTAGCTAGAGTTGGAGACTCGCGTGTCACTTCCAGCGAGTTGCTCACCTAAAGCATCAAACAATGACCACTTCCACCCCAGGCGATTTTGAAATTGGCCGCTCGGTTCTAACCGGGTATACAGCCGACAACGAACTACACAGGGCGTTGACCATTCTTCGAAACGAAGGAATCAACCCCGAAGTTGTGGTTGAGTTCACCGCGGAGCGCGACGGGGTCTTCTGCGGAATAACAGAGGTAAAGACACTTCTCAGCCGTGTACTGCCGGAGACTGGTCGTGAGGTGTGGGCGCTCGACGAAGGTGTTTCCGTTGCAGCCGGTGAAGTCGCGCTGCGCATACGGGCCCCTTACGCTTCGTTCGGGTTGTTTGAGACCGCGATATTGGGCACGCTGGCATCCTGCACGGGCTGGGCTACTGCGGCTGCCGAATGTGTGGATGCGGGCGACGGGATACCCATCATCGCCTATGGTGCCCGACATGTGCACCCCGAGGTGGTCGGCGTGATGGACTATTCGGCGGTTGTCGGGAAGTGTGCATCCAGTTCATCAGTGGTTGGTCAACAACTGCACGGGCTGACCCCGTCGGGAACAATGCCCCACTCGCTGGTGTTGTTGATGGGCGACACCGTACGCTCGATCATGGCATTCGACAAGCACATGCCTCCTGAAGTTCCAAGAGTCGCACTCGTTGACACGTTCAAGGATGAAGCAGAGGAGGCTCTTGACGTTGCAAAGGCACTCAGAGAGCGGTTGCGGGGTATCAGGCTCGACACGCCGAAAGAGCGTGGCGGAGTGACCCCCGACCTTGTTCACGAAATACGAGCGCGTCTCGATCAAGGTGGGTACACCCACGTCGATATTTTCGTGAGCGGTGGAATTACACCGGAGCGCATTCGGGGGTTCGTAGAGGCGTCGGCACCTGTGAGCGTGTTTGCCGTGGGGTACTACATAGCGGCTGCCAGTCCGATCTCGTTCACTGCCGACATCAAGGAGATAGAGAACCGCGCGGTTGCGAAGCGTGGTCGAATTCCAGGGCTTGCTGTTAACCCTCGGCTGTCTCAGGTCCTGTAGATCGCCTAAGCCCCAGTTCGGGGCCCTGCCCCGGCGAGTTCTAGCCTGGTGACCTGATCATGCTCAGGCCTGACCTTCGCCCATTCCGCCAATCGATACCCGGCGACCCAGATAATTCCGTTTTCAGACTCGACGATTGGCACGCGGTTTCGCCAACGCTCAGGTACTCCTGCACCGACGAAGAAATCTTGAAGTTTCACCTGTGGTCGCATACCAAGGGGCTGGAAGCGGTCTCCATTCACGCGGCTACGTAGTCTCAGCGATTGCGTCAACAGCGCGGGCGTGGCGAACGTGATGTGCGAGTCGTCAGCGTTGAGATTCTCGGGTCGATCAATAATTCGTGCATTGATAGTTACGCCATCACCAACTTCGGTAATACCCGGCAGCTCCAGATCCACTGTCTTCAGCGATACCGGATAGGGACAGTCATCGTCACCATTCGATCTGAAGCCGAAGGATTCCTTGTCGACGTAAAACTCAACTCCATTCGGGAGCTCGGTTGATGTTCCGCTCCGTCCCGAGAGTTGCCGCACCATTCCTGATATATGCGTTCGCTCAAGATTGTGTGAATGCCCGACATGTGATTCGTAACCCTTCATGAGCATTCTCGCGACGAGGCCATCAGGGAGATGTTCTGCTGTGAATCGAGCGTACACGCCCGATCCGTGCGATGCGGCGATCAGATACTTATCAACCACCCAGTTGATGATATCGAGATCGCTGGACGAGTTTTTCGCCAACCTCGCCAGCGCCCGAGATGCCTCCGGGATGGCCTCGTTCAGGAGCGGCAGAATATCCAGTCTGAGCCGATTTCGTGTGTATGCACGGCTGGTGTTCGAATCATCGGTCACCGGTTTGATGCCGACCTTCTTGCAATATTCGATGCACTCGGCTCTAGGCGTATCCAACATTGGTCGGAAGAGTTTCAGTTCGATGTCGTTGTCGGGGATTCGGAGCGTGGAGTTGAAGCTCATCCCGGCGATGCCTTTCAGGCCCGAGCCACGGGATGCGTGGAGTAGTACGGTTTCTGCCTGGTCGTCCCGAGTGTGTCCTGTCACGACTCCGACTGCTTCATAACGTGTGACCGCCTGTGCCAGCACCTCGTATCGAGCGGTCCGAGCGGCCGTTTCGATCGATATTCTGCTGGCCGCTGCGAGAGCCGGTACGTCGACAGTAGGGGCTTCGAAATCGATCCCGAGCGATTCGGAAATACGCGACGCTGAATCTTGGTATCTGCGCGAAGCATCTGGGCGAATCTGATGGTTCACATGGGAAGCGAAGAGAGTAAAATTCCGCTCCCTTCGCAGCTCGGCAAGCCCGGCGAGAAGTGCGGAGGAATCGGGGCCACCCGAGAATGCAACGATCAGCTTTGCGCCCGCTGGAACCGCCGCTGCATCTAGTCCGGCGCTGAGATATCCGAGGAACTTTGAATCAGCAAACATCGTATTTCGCCTATTGACTGACCTCGGCGACCTCGGTCACGCGTCGTACTCGAATGCTGACTATCTTAGAGCCGGACATCTCTCCGACCTGCATTCGTAATGTTCCGAACCGCACACGAGTGCCGGGAGTCGGGAGTTGCTGGGCCTGCTCAAGAAAGAATCCAGCAATCGTCTCGTAGTCACCTTCTGGAATATCTAAACCAAGCTCGTCGTTTGCCTCGCCTATTTCGAGGCCGCCATCCAACACAAAGGTGTTTTCATTCACCGTGACAAACCGGCGGTCAGGCTTGTTGCCCTCCTCGCCGGTTCGGCCGACGATCTGCTCGACCAGGCGGGACAGTGTGATGAGACCGGCAATACCGCCGAACTCATCGACAACAAGCGATATTTTATGTCCAGATTCCTGCATCTCTTCAAACAGATCATCGAGTCGCTTTGTTTCAGGGACAAAGTTGGCCTGTCGCAGCAGGTTGATGACAGCGAGGTCTGAATCGGGCTTGCCTTCTGAGAGCGATGCCAGAATATCTTTGACCGAAAATATTCCGACGACATCGTCATGGTCAGTGTCGTATACCGGGAATCTCGTGTGCGGGGAATTCTGGTACATCCGCATGAAATCTCCGTAGGTGGCATCTGCACGAATCCAGACGATCTCTGTCCGCGGCGTCATCACGTCGCGGACCTCCATCTCTCCAAACCGGAAGATATTCTCAAGCATCTCACCGGTGTTTTCTTCAACCGTTCCCTCAGCTTCGCCCAGATCGATTAGTGTCCGCAGTTCACCCGGTGTAACGATAGGACTCGTTAGTGACTCTTTGCCACCAAGCAGTCGCATGACTCCGCGCGGAACCAGAGTGAAGAGGAATACAAGCGGCCAGGTAAGCGTCATCAATGTCAGAACGGGCCGCGCCGTGATAAGCGCCCAGCGTTCTGCTACTACAACGGCGAGAGTTTTTGGTGTTAGTTCACCGATAATCACGACAACGATAGTTGCGAGGGCCGTAGCAGTGACGGTTGAGAGCAGGGTCGGCTCTCCGCCGCCGATCGTTGAGATAGCTAGAGTTGTACCGACCGTGGCGACCGTGATGTTGAAGAGGTTGCCGACAAGAAGAATTGCGCCGAAAAACCTTTCGTACTGGTCGAAAATTTTTACGACGAGCTGTGCCCGTTTATCACCCTCTTCACCGCGATGTTCGATTCTGTATCGACTCGCGCCCAGTACTGCCGCCTCGGTGGCACTGATGAAAGCGCTACCAAGCAGCCCGAACACGATTATTAGAATTGATATCGTCACTTGTTTGCAGGGGTGGCGCAGATAACAGATCTGTAAGCCACTCTTGTAACAAGTTTATCGGGCAATGACCCCAAGAACGCAACTGACCGTAAATATCTGGTCGTGCCTGTGACGATCAGTTGACTCTGAACCGACCGGCAGAACGTCCTCAGTTCGATTCTGACGCGCTGACTGTTTCACCTTCCGGTGGCATCGTGCCATCCTCACCGCGGCGAATGGCTGCTTCGATTTCATCTCGGATATCGGTGTTTACCTTGAGGAATTTGCGAGAAGCTTCACGCCCCTGGCCAAGTCGGGTCTCACCGTATGAGTAGAACGAACCACTCTTTTTGACAATGCTCATCTCAACACCAAGATCGAGCAGGCTGCCTTCTTTGCTGATACCGGAATCGAAAAGTATTTCTATTTCAGCCTTACGGAACGGAGGTGCAACCTTATTCTTGACCACACGCGCCCGAACCCGGTTGCCGATTATGTCCTGCCCGACCTTGACTGCTTCGATCCTGCGAAGGTCGATACGTACCGAACTGTAGAACTTCAGAGCCCGCCCGCCAGGAGTGACCTCAGGGCTACCGAACACCACACCAACTTTTTCACGAAGTTGGTTGATGAAAATACAAACGGTGTCGGTCTTGTGGATGATTCCGGTGAGCTTGCGGAGAGCCTGCGACATAATCCGGGCTTGAAGGCCGATTTGCATGTCGCCCATGTCACCTTCGAGTTCTGCTGAAGGAACCAGTGCGGCAACGCTGTCTAGAACGATGATATCGAGCGCACCGCTGCGAATCAGGTACTCGGTAATTTCTAGAGCCTGCTCCGCAGAATCAGGTTGTGAGATGAGGAGCTTATCGACATCGACGCCGATCAGGCGTGCATACGACGGATCCATGGCATGTTCAACATCAATGAAGGCTGCCTGCCCTCCAGCCGCCTGTGCTTCCGCAACGGCCGCCATAGCAAGTGTTGATTTACCGGCTGACTCGGCACCGAAAATTTCGATGATTCGACCGCGTGGCAATCCACCTACGCCGAGTGCAAGATCAAGAGCGATCGACCCCGTTGATATCGACCTGATCTGAGTGTTAACTGACGATTCGCCCATGCGCATGACCGCACCACGACCGAACGCTTTTTCGATCTGTGCAAGGGCTAACTCGAGAGTCTTGTCTCGATCGTTGCTCACCCCGTTGACTGAGATCTTTGCCGATGCTTTCTTGACAGCCAATGTCGCTCTTCTTTCTGCGCTACAAAATGGCCAAACGTGCGGCTCAAACTGTCCGCAGTGAAAGGCAGATTAGCACAAGTGTTCTAATGCCGCAACTGACTTATGGCACAACGATATCGTTCTCCCATAAGTTCGAGGTGGGTGGTAGAAGAACTATTTTGAAGAACTGGTGCTTGCGAAATCGATGAACGCCTGCGTGTGTCGGCCGCGCACTCGACCAGTTTCATAGACCAGGTTGAGATCTCGCTCCATCGACAAGCCGTCGATTCGAATCGCAACGACTTTGTCGGCGTGGTGTTTGACGGCGTGGTTGGTGACAAAGCCCACTCCGAGGTTCTGTTCGACAGCGGCGATGACTGCCTGAGTGCTGCCCAGCGTCATTGAAACCTTGTGTTCAGGAAGTTCTATGCCAGCAGATGAGAGTGCGTGAACGACTGTTTGCCACGTGCCTGAACCACCTTCTCTCTCGATGATGTTCTCATCGCGGAGTTGGTCGATGGTGATTGATCGTTGATCTGCGAACCGGTGTTTGGATGAAACTGCGAGTACGACTTCGTCTTTGGACATCGAGACTGCTGTGTACCCCACAGAGAATGACGGCATCCCAGAGAGACCGAGGTCAGCCTGGCGGTCGCCGAGTGTGCGTGCGACCTGTGCTGAATCGGCAACCAGAACCTCCACGGAAATCCCCGTGTGTTCGGTGGTAAATTCTGCGACCAGTGCTGGAACCAGAAACTCTGCTGGAGTCGAGCTTGCAGCAATTCGAATCACTCCGGTGAGGGCCGAAGGGTCGGGTCCAAATCTCGAGACGAGGGCATCGAAGTCAGAGATGGTACGAATTGCAAACTGCATCGATTCTCGGCCGGTATCTGTCAGCACCGCTCCGCTTCCACGCCGTTCAAGCAGGCGGGTACCCAGTTCTCGTTCAAGTCGCTGGATCTGGCGACTCAAGCCGGGCTGACTCATCCCGAGTCGATCAGCCGCACGCGTGAAACTTCCGGTTTCTGCAACTGCTTTAAGAGCTTCTAGTTCAGCGATATTCATAATGGATGCACCCTCGACATTTCACAAGCAGCAGCGGGGCCTGCCTCGATGACATGCCTCAAGCATGTTATCGCACAAACGATATTCAACTTGTTTATGCCTAACTGGTCAGGTAGCCGTTTGGTGAAAAAACAGTGAAGGAAAACGAACGATAACTAACTGTTATTCTTCCGGATAAAAACTATCTTGTTATTGAGTCGTCGTGGTCTGGCAGCAATTCAGTGCCCAAACCGGGGACAAGAACAAGCTAATCGTATCTATTCCGACCAGTCTGTGATTTTGACGAGACAAGTTTATTCCAACTCTGGTTAAATTCCAGCGCTGCAAACTAAATGACTGTTTTATTCGCAAGGGCAAAAGACCCTCGAAGTATTGATCGAGGGTCTTTTGCTGCGTTTTTGTGTGGTCGTAATTTTTATGAAACCGATGGTCGAGCGCCGAGTGTCATAGTGATCGCAATCTCAACGCCATCTCGGAATATACCGACGACAATGTCTTCATCCGGCGCTGTGTTGAGTGCCAGATATCCGATGAGATCGTCCATTGATCGCATGCGAATAGAGTTGATCGAAACGATAACGTCTCCATCAAAATTAGGACCTGAGAACTGCGTGCCGGTGTCTCCCCTGATACCCGCGGTGTCTGCGGGTCCATCTGGTGTCACGCTGCTGACATAGGCTCCTACAACGTCGCCGGGTAGCCCGATACTCTCGCGGAGGGTCAGGTTGACTTCATTGCCACTGATACCCATCAGTGCGTAGGTGTGCACGCCAGACTCGATGAGCGAGGGAACGACGCGCTTGACGAGATCGACCGGTACTGCGAACCCCACGCCGGAACTTTGCCGGGATTCACTTTTGATCTGTGTATTCACACCGATAACCGCGCCATTCATATCGAGAAGTGGTCCACCAGAGTTCCCCGGATTGATCGCAGCGTCCGTCTGGATAACCGATGGAATGCTGTAAGAAGAGAATCCACTGTTGAGAGTCCGAGATACGGCGCTTACGATTCCGGTAGTCATCGTGAACTCTTCACCAAATGGATTGCCGAGCGCAATAGCCGTCTGCCCCGGACGAAGTTCGGAGGAATTTCCGATCTTTATCGGAACAAGCTCGTGCTCAACGTCCCTCAACTTGATTACTGCCAGATCGGCTGCGGGGTCGAATGCCACCAGATCGGCACGATACTCACGACCGTTGAAGAACTTCACTGAAATCGAAGTCGCACCCTGAACGACGTGGTAATTCGTAACCACGTTGCCTTCTTCATCCCAGACGAAGCCTGAACCTGAACCAAGGCGCTGGCCTGCACCGGTAACGATAAACACGACCGATTGGACAGCCTGTTCATACAGATCGGCCAGGTGCTCTTCCTGTGCGGCGACTATCTCCGCCGGGGTGAGCGCTGACATTGCAGGAGCTTGAATGCTTACTTCTGGGACAACTACTGCATCACCGGCCGGGCTGTTATCGGCGTCTCCATCGAAACCCGCTGGAATCGATTCCGCTGAACCTTCGTTTGACTCCGTCGGAAAAATAGTCGGGCTCAGCGCCAAAGTAATTGCCGGAGTGACGGTGGCAGTGCCAGTTGCGACATTCGAAACTTGTTCTGAGTTCACTTCGGTCGTAACAGTTGTTTCAACCGGGGATGCACCGGGTGTGCATGCCACTGCGGCGAACAGTGTGAGAACTGAAATTCCGCCAATGAAGATTCTTTTGAGTTTGTTCGACATTTTCATAGTAATTTTGATGCACCGCCGAGCCAAACGGTTGGCGATGAATCACCTCAGACAGAAGTGGAAAGAATGTGAAGTTAAAGCTACGTGCTGAATGTGAAGCAATTTTGAGGGTCGAGGTGAATCCAAAGGTCACGTGTTTTA
This sequence comes from Chloroflexota bacterium, assembly GCA_024275195.1. GTDB lineage: Bacteria > Chloroflexota > Dehalococcoidia > Lucifugimonadales > Lucifugimonadaceae > Lucifugimonas. The sequence continues at coordinate 16,375 of JAJRZP010000035.1, forward strand.
GAGGTTACGAAATCAATTGGTACTTGGAGTCAATTAAACTAACCTCGCCAGCCTGAGGCGATAGGGAACCGGCGATCTTTTCCGAACGCGAGACCAGTGATTTTCACGCCGGGAGGAGACTGGCGCCGTTTGTATTCATTGATGTCTATCAATCGAATAATTCTCCTGACGACAGCTTCTGAAGCTCCCTTATCACTCCTCGCCTGTTCCTGCCTTACGATCACTTCCGGCGACATACGCTCTTCGATGTACTGATGGATTATGCGATCAAGTTGATCGTAGGGTGGAAGTGAATCTTCATCAAGCTGATCAGGCCGAAGTTCCGCGCTCGGTGGTTTCCCGATGATTGCATTCGGGATTGGTGAGCCCGGCCCACGCCGGTTTCGGTGATGGCAGAGCTCGTAGACAAGCGTTTTCGGGACATCCTTGATGACCGCGAACGCCCCGGCCATATCGCCATAGAGGGTTGCATAGCCGGTCGCCATTTCGGATTTATTACCGGTCGTGAGAACGAGCCAACCAAACTTGTTGGCGATCGACATCATGATATTGCCGCGAACCCTTGCCTGAATATTTTCCTCGGAAAGCCCCGGCTGGGTTCCTTCAAATACGTCTTTTAGCATCCCTTCGAATGCTGAATGACCGGGCTCAATTGGAATTTCCCACAGATCAACCCCGAGTCTTGAGCAGAGGTCTTCGGCATCGGTGATACTGCCTTCTGATGAATATCTGGACGGCAGGGCAACGCCAATCACGTTCTCGGCACCGATTGCATCGGCTGCGATAGCCGTCACGATTGCAGAATCGATTCCTCCCGAAACAGCGATGGCGACTTTTTCGAATCCAGTCTTCTCCAGATAATCGTGTGTCCCGACAATCAGCGCTCGGTAGACTGCCTCGAGTCTTTCGAGTCGGTGGATAGAAAGCTCAGGTAGCTTCGGGTGGTTGGATGGAGGGGCTACATCGATTTCGAAGCTTGATGGCTGACCGATTAGATCAAGGTCAGATTGCGGTACGGCAAATGATTGATGTTGGAGTCGAGAACGATCGAGCGACTTGACATCGATATCGGCGACCAGAAGCGATTCCTCGAATCTCGGCGCAGTTCCGAGCAGGTCTCCGTCTGGGCCCGCGAGCATGCTGCCGCCATCGAAAACAAGCTCATCCTGTCCACCGATCTGATTGGCGTACAGGGTGTACACACGGTTTCGGCGTGACAACTCGGTGACGATATCGACGCGGTGCCCTTGCTTACCCGATTCATACGGCGATGAATTGAGGTTTACGATGATCTCAGCACCGCTGGCACGCTGAACTTCCGAAGGCCCGATCGGTTCCCAGATGTCTTCGCAGATGTTGACCCCAACTTTGACACCACGAATCGAGATGATCGGACATTCGCTGCCGACGGTGAAGTACCGCCGTTCGTCGAAGACACCGTAGTTCGGCAGGTGGATTTTTCTGTAGACGGTGACGATTTTGCGATTATGGAGAACCGCGGCTGCATTGAATAGTCTGGTGCCTGTGTCGTCGGTTTCCGAATCGACAAACCCCACGAATGCGACGATATTGCCTACCGATGATGCGATACGACTCAGGGCTGCTTTGTTGGCGCTAATAAAGTTTTCGTAAAGCACCAGATCTTCGGGCGGGTAGCCCGTGATCGTCAGTTCAGGAAATGCAACCAGGTCGGCCCCTTGATTCTCGGCCTGAGCGATCCACTCTTCAACCAATCGGGCGTTGCCGTCGATATCGCCGACAGTCGTGTTGATCTGTGCTGCCGCGACCCGGAGAGTCCCGTCCGAAAACGAACTACCATTGTCGGAAGTCATAGCGAATCGATTCTACAGTCGCTTTTAATCGTCGTTGCTTCCTGCCGTAGCCATGATCGGTGGTCGAGCGTAGCCACGCACCGTTGGGAGTCGAGATTCACCGGTAAGGAAAATGTCAATCTGTCTGGCGGCGCGTCGACCGCTGGCGATTGCGTGGACGACGAGGGACTGACCCCTTTGCATGTCGCCACAGGCGAAAACTTTGTCGATATTTGTCTGTAGGCTGCCGTTCGCTGCGACATTTCCGCGTTGATCGTAATCGACACCGAGATCGTCGAGAAGTCCCTCATGCTGTGGTGAAACGAAGCCCATTGCAAGGAAGACAGCTTCAGCTTTTAGATTGAACTCGGTACCCGGCACTTCGTTCATCTGGAACTGGCCGGTTTTCTCATCCTTCACCCATTCCACTCGAACGCATTCAAGGCCTGTCAGGTTGCCATCTTCGTCGCCCACGAATCGTTTCGTCATGACGTTGAAATCCCGGTCACCACCTTCTTCATGTGCGCTCGATGTGCGGAAGATGGTTGGCCATTGTGGCCATGGATTTGTCGCAAGGCGGGTCTCGGTAGGTCGCGGCAGGATCTCCATCTGGATGATGCTTGCGGCTCCCTGTCTGTGTGACGTACCAAGACAGTCGGCACCGGTGTCGCCCCCACCGATGATGACGACATTCTTGTTGACGACATCGATGTTTTCTTCTGGCGGGAACTCCTGGCCGCGTAGTTTACGGTTCTGCTGGGTCAGAAACTCCAGTGCGAAATACACACCGTTCAGTTCTCGTCCCTCGACAGGCAGGTCGCGGGCAATCGTTGATCCTCCGGACAGGCAGACGGCATCGAAGCGCTCAAGTAGCTCATCGTGGGTGATATCGACACCTACGTTCGTGCTAACCCGGAACTTTACCCCTTCGCCGCGCAACTGGTTGATGCGGCGTTCGACAACGTGTTTTTCCAGTTTGAACTCGGGGATTCCAAGTGTGAGCAACCCGCCGATGTACTCGTCCCGCTCGTAAACAGTCACCGTATGACCGGCCCGCGCCAACTGCTGCGCCGCGGCGAGCCCGGCAGGTCCAGAGCCGATAACGGCAACTTTTTTGCCGGTTTTGTTCGTCGATGGTTGTTGCTTGATCCAGCCTTCCTGCCATGCGTGGTCAACGATCTGCTTCTCGATCATCTCGATCGTCACGGGATCGGAGTTCACCGAAAGAGTGCAGGATGTCTCGCATGGTGCAGGGCAGATCCGGCCAGTAAATTCCGGGAAGTTGTTTGTGGCATGCAGTCGTTCGACTGCCTCCTCCCAGTTTCCGTGGTAGATGAAATCGTTGAATTCAGGAATCAGGTTGCCGAGAGGGCAGCCACTGTTGCAGAACGGCACACCACAATCCATACAACGGCTCGCCTGTCGGCGTGCATCGGAATCATCCCATTTCAGGTAGACCTCCTGCCAGTCGTTGAGTCGCTCAACCTTGTCGCGGCGTGCGGGGGTGCGACGGGCAGCCTCCATGAATCCAGTTACTTTACCCACGGCTGCCAACCCCTTCTTTTGCGTCGGTTGTATCAGATGAGGCGGCGCGACCGCGAAGTACGCGGGCGTAGTCGCGTGGGAATACCTTCTTAAATTTATTTACAGAGTTCGGCCAGTCGGCGAGGAGATCAGATCCAACCTTGCTCCCGGTATATTCGACATGCTTTTCAATCATCTGCTTGAGCTCGGTGTCATCGTCTGATCCCGGCACAATGTCGAGTAGATCAGCAATAGCATCGTTGAATTTGCCTTCGAACGATCCATCAGGATCGATAACGTAGGCAACTCCTCCGCTCATGCCTGCACCGAAGTTTCGCCCTGCCGGCCCGAGGATGGCAACGCGTCCACCGGTCATGTACTCACAACCGTGATCTCCGATTCCTTCGACAACGGCGATTGCTGCGGAGTTACGGACGGCGAATCGCTCTCCTGCCAGACCGTTTACATACGCCTCACCACCGGTCGACCCGTAGAGTGCAACGTTGCCGATAATTATGTTATCGCTCGCCAGGTAGGAACTATTGGATGGAGGCGTGATCACGAGTCTCCCGCCCGACAGCCCTTTCCCGAAGTAATCGTTCGAGTCGCCTTCAACTTTGAACGTGATGCCTTTGACCAGCCAGGCGCCGAAACTCTGTCCGGCCGAGCCCTGGAACGTAAAATTAATCGATCCGTCGGGTAGTCCAGCTTCACCGGTCTTCTTAGCGATAATTCCGCTCAAGGTAGCTCCGACCGTGCGGTTGATGTTCGTTACAGGCAGTGTCGCTGAAACTCGATTCCCGTAATCGATAGCAGGTCGCGCAAGCTCGATCAACCTGTTGTCGAGTGCTGCATCCAGCCCGTGGTCTTGCATGATCTGCTGATACGGGTGATCGGTCGGAAGAACCTCAGGCTTCAGCAATATTGGCGAGAGATCGAGCGTCTTCGCCTTCCAGTGGTCGATGTCTTGACGAGCCCTTAGCTTGTCTACTCGACCAATCATCTCATTGACGGTGCGGAACCCTAGCTTTGCCATCAGTTCGCGCAGGCCTTCAGCGAGGAACATGAAATAGTTAACTACGGCATCTGGAGTGCCACTGAATTTCTTACGCAGTTCAGGATCCTGCGTGGCGACACCGACCGAGCACGTGTTCAGATGACACTTGCGGAGCATGATGCACCCCATCGAAATGAGTGCCCCGGTTGCGATGCCCCATTCTTCCGCACCAAGCAATGCGGCAACCAGCACATCGAGTGACGTCTTCATCTGACCATCGGTCTGAACGACGATCCGGTCGCGCAGACCGTTGGCGACGAGGACCTGCTGAGTTTCAGCAAGCCCAAGTTCCCACGGCAGACCTGCATGGCGAATCGAACTCAGCGGGGAGGCGCCGGTCCCGCCAGAGTCGCCAGAGATAAGAACCACATCGCCCTTACCTTTTGCGACACCGGCGGCGATGATACCGACACCGGCGACAGAGACCAGTTTCACGTGCACACGCGAGGCGGGGTTAACGTTTTTTAGATCGTGGATCAGTTGAGCCAGATCTTCAATCGAGTAGATATCGTGATGAGGTGGTGGCGAGATCAACTCCACACCGGGGGTTGTCTTCCTTATATAGGCGATGTAGTCCGAAATCTTACGCCCAGGAATCTCTCCGCCTTCGCCGGGTTTCGCACCCTGCGCCATCTTGATCTGGAGATCTTTCGCGTTGCTCAGGTAGTTGGTCGTAACGCCAAACCGCCCTGACGCAACCTGTTTCACTGCGCTCGAACGATTATCGCCGTTGTCGTCCAGTTCGAATCGTTCAGGGTCTTCGCCACCCTCGCCAGTGTTCGAGCGTGCGTTGATTCGATTCGTCGCGACAGCAAGGGTTTCATGGGCTTCACGGCTGATCGAACCAAGCGAAATCGCGCCTGTGGCGAATCGTTCAGCGATAACTGAAGCGGGCTCTACTTCACTGAGCGGAATTTCATCACCAAATACAGGCTCCAGCATGTTCCTGATCGTGACGTGTTCGTTGCCTTCGTTGTTCGAGGCAGCCTCGAACTGTTTGAACACATCGTGATCGTTTCGCGTAACCGCATCCTGTAACAACGCGATCGTGTCCGGGTTCCACATGTGACGCTCGCCTGTGGAACGCCAGAGGTAGAGGCCGCCGAGATCGAGTTTGAGATTCGATGGGATATTGTCGGGTGAGTAGGCTCGTGAATGGTTCGCGAGAATGTCGAGGGCGATCTCGTTGGTGCCGATTCCACTTATGCGAGAGACGGTCCATGTGAAGTACTCGTCGATCAACTGCTGAGAAATACCGAGTGCTTCGAAAACCTGCGCGCCGATGTAGCCCTGAAGGGTTGAGATACCCATCTTCGCCATCGTCTTTACGACGCCTTCTTCGATCGCCTCGCGGAAGTTCTCTTCGGCAACGTTTTGACCGGGTATCTTCTCCTCTGCGGTCGGTCGCAGGCGGAGTCCGGCGATCGTTTCGAAAGCCAGATACGGATTCACCGCACTCGCGCCATAACCGAACAGCGTCGCGAAGTGATGTACCTCACGTGGCTCGCCCGATTCGACAATGATGTCGGCCTGAGCGCGGTTGCGTTCCCTGATCAGATGATGATGAACAGCACTGGTAGCGAGCAGAGACGGAATGAACGCATTCTCGCTATCGACACCGCGGTCGGACAGGACGATCAGGGTATATCCGCTCTCAATGGCCTGACTTGCCTGACTGCGAATGCGATCGAGAGCTTCGTCGAGCGCCCTGGCCCCGCCGCTCGTCGGGAACAATGTTGAAATTGTTTTGGTTTTCACACCCGGCACAGTCGAGGATTTGATCTTTGCGAGTTCTGAGTTTCGGAGCACAGGATGATCAATGCGCAACGTGCGGCAATGTGCGGCAGTTGTTTCAAAGATGTTTGGGCGCCGGCCTGCGGGTACAGCTCGCTGTGTGATTAGTTTCTCGCGAATCGCATCGAGTGGCGGGTTCGAGACCTGCGCGAACGCCTGCTTGAAGTACGAGAACAAATTTTGCGGCTTGTCGGATAGCACTGCGAGAGGTGCGTCGTTACCCATCGAGCCCTGTGGTTGATGCCCTGTGATCGCCATCGGGCGAACGAGCATGTGAAGATCTTCCCGCGAATATCCGAACGCCATCTGACGGCTGATGAGAGTGTCCACATCTGTCTGTGGCACGTTGTCTGCTTCTGGTAGTGAATCGACGGTGGCGCGATTCTCCTCAAGCCACTGACCATACGGATTCTGTGATGCGATGCGATCGATTACTTCGTCTGGCTCGACGATACGCTGTTCCTTGAAGTCGATGAGGAACATGCGTCCCGGTTCCAGCCGTGAGCGGTATTTAATCCGATCGGGGTCGATGTTCAAAACCCCTGTTTCCGAGGCCATCACCAACAGGTCGTCTTTGGTCACCCAGTACCGGAACGGGCGGAGACCGTTTCGGTCGAGAACTGCCCCAACTGCGTCGCCATCGGTAAATACGATCATCGCCGGCCCGTCCCACGGCTCCATGACATTGCCGTGGAACTCGTAGAAGTCTTTGACCTTCTGCGGCATCGACTCGTGGCCATACCATGCAGCCGGCATCAGCATTGCTGCTGTGTGCTCGACGGATCGACCTGTCATGCGGAGTAGCTCGAAGACGTTGTCGAGTGACGCAGTGTCGGACGGGTCATCAGATTCGCAGATGGGCGTTAATTGATCGATCTTGTCGCCGAAGAAAGGCGACTCGATCGAGCGTTCTCGGGCCTGCATCCAGTTTCGGTTGCCGCGGACAGTGTTGATCTCACCGTTGTGGGCAAGCATTCGGTACGGGTGAGCAAGTTTCCACGATCCAAGTGTGTTGGTCGAGAACCGAGAGTGAACCAGGCCGAATGCGCTGATCATTCTCTCGTCTTTCAGATCGAGATAGAACTCGCCGAGTTGATCGACGAGGAGCATGCCCTTGTAAATAAGCGTGCGGGCAGACCATGAGCAGACATAGAACTCTCGTAGGAGGGTCTTCTTTATGTTGGGGTCGGTCTCGGCGTTCAGAAAGTTTTTCTCGGTCGACTTGCGCGCCAGATACAAAACCCGCTCGAAATCATCGCCCTCAACCCCATCGGCTGCCGATACAAAGAGCTGAGCGATTTTCGGCATGATCGCCTGTGCGGTTGTGCCGATAACACCGGGGTTAACTGGCACTTCACGCCAGCCTAAAACAGTCATCCCGTTCTCGGTTGCTGACGACTCCAGCGCGGCACGTGCGGAGGCGTTGAGCTTTTCTTCGACCGGCAAGAAGCACATAGCCACACCATAACGTCGTTCGGCTGGCAGATTAATTCCTTCGTTACCCGCCACCTGACGCATGAACTCATCTGGCATCTGGATGGTGATACCAGCGCCGTCTCCAGTCAGAGGGTCTGCTCCGGCCGCTCCTCGATGCCCGAGATTGACCAGCACTTCCAGTGCCTGATCGATGATCCCGTGTGACCGCTCGCCGGTAATGTTGGCGACCATGCCAACACCACAGGCGTCGCGTTCAAGCTCTGGAACGTACAGACCGCGCTCTGCGATGTCAGTGAAATCTGGCAACACCGGGTTGGTTTGTGAGTTTCCAGAGTACGAGGTAAACGTGTTCCGAAGTTCGGTCATATTTCTCCTAGTAGAAAGATCAAGTAGCTCTGTGCTGATTTGATACGGATAGCCGGGTTACAGGTATCGGTATCGCGTCAGCTCGTAATCGGTGACTGTATTGCTGAACTCCTGCCACTCGAGCCGCTTGTTGGCGAGGAAATTCGCCATCACGGTAGGGCCGAGTGCTTTTTCGAGAAGGTCGCTGTTTTCAGCAAGGCGTATTGCCTCGTCCAGAGTCCGAGGAAGTCGCGCCACTCCACGTTCGCTCAATTCAGTATCAGACATCTGATAGACGTCTTCTTCGATGGGCTCCGGGAGTGACATTTTATTTTCAATGCCATCAAGGCCTGCGGCAAGCAGAACCGAGAATAGTAAATAAGGGTTTGCTGCAGCATCGGGAGCGCGGTATTCCACCCGGACACTTTCCTCGCGACCGGGACGGTAGGTCGGTACTCGTATGAGATCACCAAAATTACCGGTGGTCCATGAAGCGAATATCGGTGCTTCGAGACCGGGCAGCAAACGTTTGTACGAATTGATCCACTGATTGGTCACAACGCATATGTCGGCTGCGTGGCGCATCAGTCCAGCAATAAACTGGCGACCCATCTCCGAGAGGTTCATATCGTCGTTGGCATCAAAGAATGCGTTGTCATCGCCCTTGAACAGTGACATGTGGGTATGCATTCCAGATCCGTGACGGTCGCCGTACGGACGCGGCATAAAAGTGGCATATGCACCAGTCGGTGCAGCCAGCTCTTTTGCAACGACTTTGAATGTGACTATCGAATCGGCCATAGTCAGCGCGTTCATGTGTCGAAGGTCGATCTCGTGCTGACCGTCACCAACTTCGTGATGGCTGTGTTTTACCGGAATTCCCATCTGTTCGAGAGTGAGAACGGTATCTCGACGTAGATCTGCACCAGTGCCATCTACAGATGTCTGATCGAAGTAGCTGCTTCGAGTCGGACGTGCAATCCCGTCAGCATCGCCCATGTCGTAGTAGTACTCGATCTCGGGGGCGACATAGAAAGTCAGCCCCATTTCAGATGCGCGTACCAGATTGCGGCGTAGCACCTGACGTCCGTCAGCCACCGAGGGTTCGCCTGTTGGGGTTTCGATATCACAAAACATCCTGGCGACGGCGTCTTTACTCGGTCGCCACGGCAGGACCTGGAAGGTCGACGGGTCGGGCATTGCAACCATGTCGGACTCGTCGGCTCGGGTTAACCCCTCGATCGATGCTCCGTCGAAGCTCGCGCCATTTCTCAGCACGCCTTCGAGTTCATCAACTGTGATGGCGAAACCTTTCAGGGTGCCCAGAATATCGGTGAACCAGAGCCGAATGAACTTCACATCGTTCTCGCGTGCCGACAACAAGACGTACTTGATCGCCTCGTCATCGAGCGTCTGGTGTGTATTTTCGGGTGTTTGGTTCATGAACTAAGCGAACTGAGTGCGACGGTCGAAACTGTGTTGTGATTAGGCCGAATTAAATATGGCCGAAAGTTGAGTATTGAAAAATGTGTTCCGCTTGTCAATTAAGGCTTGCCGCGATGAGTGGTGAAACCCCGAGAACATATTCGAAGTTTTGGGTTCATCATTTTGCTCCCGTATGCGCGCCATACACGCGCAACCTGTTAACGATTTGTTTCCATTTGAAGCAGGCGACCGACGCGATGCCTGCTGCTAAGTAGTTTCTCCCCGTGAACGGAAACGATAGCCAACGTTCCACTGCGTCTCGATGAAGTGATTCGATACATCATCAATCTTGCTGCGGAGTCGCCTGATGTGTACATCGACAGTTCGAGTTCCGCCAAAGTAGTCGTACTCCCAAACACTCCGCAACAGGGATTCGCGGCTGAATACTCGGCCGGGATTCGAAGCCAGGTATTTCAGGAGTTCATATTCCTTGTAGGTAAGATCGACCTTTCGGCCCTTCAGAGTGACCTCATACCGGTCGCAATCGATTGTCAGATCACCGTGCACGATGGTGTTTGGTGCATCGGTTGGAGTGTTTCTCGATAGTGCGATGTTCAGACGAAGCCCAACCTCCTCTGGAGTACAGGGGAGGAAACATACTTCGATCTCTTCCCGGGCAGCATTGATTCCTTCGAGAGAGACCACCGGCAGAACGACAACAACCGGAACTCCAGCATCGACAGCGGCATGGACCATTCCCGAAGGTCCCGCCATGCCGGTACCTGCGCCCCAGACCACGGCACCTTCAACGATAGAAGCTAATTCCTCTTTACTCGTATCAGAGGTGAATTTCACGAGTTTTAGCGAGGAATCAAGCGCGCCGAGTCCCGCCGCGAGGCGCTCGGACTCTGCATCAGCAAACCCTAGAAGGGCTATAGAACTCACTTGATTGCACCCGGATTCAGTAGCATGCCCGTGTTAAAAACCGGACCGTGCGCTGCTTCGACCAACGCACGCGCGTGTCATTAGCAAGATACAGCGCATGCCGGCGAAGCAACCTAGGGTATTGGTTTGTGGTGAATTTCACAACCTTTTGATATGCGTGGCGCGCTGCTGTGTCGATATTCGTAAAATGACTTGATTTCTCGTTGACTTGCTGAGGCGGGGGTTCGTATACTTACCCTTCGTGGCCTGATCAATATCGATTGGGTTCACTTTATTGTGACCTTTTTTCTGGACTGAATTTTGCCCACTATTAACCAACTGGTGCGAAAAGCGCGCAAGCAGAAGCGACGTAAGCCTAAGACGCCTGCGCTTCGTGTCGCGTTTAACTCGTTCTCGAGTCAGCAGGTTGAACTGAAGAAGGGAAGCCCGCAGAAACGCGGTGTTTGCCTTCAGGTTCGAACTGTGACACCGAAGAAGCCGAACTCGGCACTTCGTAAGGTCGCTCGTGTGCGTTTGAGCAACGGCATGGAAGTTACTGCATACATTCCGGGTGAAGGCCATAACTTGCAGGAGCACTCAGTTGTGCTCATTCGAGGTGGCAAGGTTCCGGATCTGCCGGGTGTGCGGTATCACATTGTTCGTGGAACGCTCGACACGTCGGGCGTCGAAGACCGGAAGCGCGGTCGTAGTAAGTACGGCACGGCAAAGAGCTAATAACTAAAAATCTCTGTCAAAAACGACCGCCTGTCTGGTAACCGGGTAGGCGGCTTAGTTTGTCAGGGACACTATTTGATCAGTAGAGCGACGACAGCGAAAACGAAGGTAAAGACATGGCACGCAGGCGCCGCGCACAGCGCAGGCATATAGCTCCGGACCCCCAGTATGGGAGTGTGGAGCTGACCCGATTCATTAACCGCCTGATGATTGGCGGTAAAAAATCGGTTGCTCAGCGAGCGATGTACGAAGCCCTCGAAAAGCTCGAGAAAGAAACCGATAGGCCCGGCCTTGAGGTTTTCGAGCAGGCAGTACGTAACGCAATGCCTGCACTGGAAGTCAAGCCTCGCCGTGTAGGTGGTGCAACTTACCAGGTGCCGGTTGAAGTGCGCCCTGAACGCAGGGGCGCGCTGGCGCAGCGATGGCTGATAACAGCTGCGCGTGAGCGTTCAGGCAGGCCAATAGCCGACCGCCTGTACGCTGAGCTACTCGAAGCTTCCCGTGGTGGTGGAACCGCCGTCAGGAAGCGTGAGGACCTACACAGAATGGCCGAAGCCAACAGGGCCTTCGTTCACTATCGCTGGTAGGACCCGGCAAAATTTATTCAGCCGCAAAACCGCTCCGATGAAACTCTCACGGGGACGGAACGGATGGCAACTTAGAGATGACAACTACATCTGCAAAGAAAACCGACCTTAAGAAGGTACGGAACATAGGCTTTATCGCCCACATCGACGCTGGTAAGACCACAGTGACAGAGCGTGTACTCTTTTTCACGGGTGAAACTTACAAGATTGGCAATATCGATGAAGGCACCACGGTGATGGACTTCATGTCGCTCGAACGCGAACGTGGAATCACCATCGGTTCAGCCGCCACCAACGCCCAGTGGGCGGGTCATCAGGTCAATATCATCGACACCCCGGGTCACGTCGACTTCACTGCTGAAGTAGAGCGTAGCCTGCGCGTACTGGATGGCGGGGTAGTTGTTCTTGAGTCTGTCTCCGGTGTGCAGCCGCAGTCAGAAACCGTCTGGCGTCAGGCCGACACATATAAAGTCCCACGCCTCATCTTCGTGAACAAGATGGACAGGCTAGGGGCGGATTTCAACTATGCAGTCAAGACTGTCCATGACCGTCTGGGTGCGAACGCAGTGCCAATCCAGATACCAATGGGGGCCGAGTCGGAGTTCGTAGGCTTGATCGACCTCGTTGGACAGAAGGCTTACTTCTACGAAGAGGCGGAAGCCGTTGAGCACAAGCTCATCGATATTCCAGCAGAGTATGCGGAAGCTGCCGAAGAAGCTCGGCAGCACCTCATCGAGAAAGTTGCCGAGACCGACGATGGTCTCATGGAAAAATTCCTTGAAGAAGAGGAAGTATCTGGCGACGAACTCAAAGCAGCGCTTCGTAGGGCGACTATCGATCTAAAGATCTTCCCGGTTTGCGTGGGTTCCGCACTACGGCACCGCGGAGTTCATCCGTTGCTCGATGCAGTGATCGACTATCTTCCCTCTCCACTCGACGTTGATTCGATCAAGGGCGTTGACCCTTCCGACGAATCTATTGAATTAGAGCGAAAGCCTTCTGTAGGCGATCCGATGTCGGCACTCGCTTTCAAGGTAGTTACCGACCCGCACGTTGGACGGCTCGTCTACCTGCGTGTCTACTCGGGAATCCTCGAGTCGGGCGTTAACATCTACAACTCAACAACACGTTCGAAAGAACGAATTGGTCGGCTCATGGTCATGCATGCCGACTCTCGTGAAGAGAAGAAGTTCGCAGGTCCCGGCGAAATCGTTGCCGCTATCGGTCTTAAAGACACGGTCACCGGTCATACTCTCTGTCCGCAGAGTGATCAGATTTCGCTTGAAAAGATTACATTCCCAGATCCAGTACTTTCGGTCGCAGTAGAACCAAAGACTCGAACCGATCAGGAAAAAATGTCAACCGCACTTGTTCGGCTGGCAGATGAAGACCCTACGCTCGTCGTCTCTAGCGACGAAGAGAGCGGACAGGTGATTCTTGCTGGAATGGGTGAGTTGCACCTCGACGTAATCGTCGAGCGAATGCGACGAGAGTTTAATGTTGATGCAACGGTTGGCGCTCCCAGAGTCGCCTATCGAGAGACCGTCACCAGGGCAGCAACTGCCCAGGGCAAACTGGTCAAGCAGACCGGTGGTCACGGACAGTTCGGTGACTGCACATTGCGACTTGAGCCAGTAGAAGCTGGCGCCGGGTTGCTGTTTGAATCAGAAATCACTGGTTCGACGCTACCTCGTGAATACTTCCGGCCGATTGAGCAGGGCTTCCGCGAAGCCGCCCGGGCTGGTGTAATTGCCGGATACCCGGTAGTAGATATAAAAGCGGTACTTGTCGATGGCTCGTACCACGAAGTTGACTCTTCTGAAATGGCGTTCAAAGTGGCTGCCTCGATGGCATTCAAGTCTGCGATGAACAAGGGCAAACCTGCCCTTCTTGAGCCGATCATGAAGATCGAAGTTGTTACTCCTTCTGAATTCCTCGGTGATGTCCTTGGTGACTTGAACTCAAGGCGATCTCAGGTTCAGAACATGGAATCCCGTGGGGAAGCGCAGGTAATCTCTGCGTTCATCCCTCTCGCGGAAACGTTCCAGTACGCCACGCATGTTCGTTCGATAACTACCGGTCGTGCCAGCTTCTCAATGGAGCTGGATCACTACTCGGCAGTACCCAGGAACGTTGCAGAGAAAGTGACAGGAAGCTAAGGAATGCCAGGACAGAAAATTCGCATAGTCCTAAAAGCGTTCGATCACCGAGTTTTGGACATCTCGGCTCAGCAGATCATGGAAACTGCCGAGCGAACGGGTGCCCAAACAGCAGGACCAGTGCCTTTGCCGACAGCAAAGCGCCGATTCACTGTGATTCGAGGACCTCACGTTCACAAAGACTCCCGAGAGTATTTTGAGTTGCGTGTACACAAGCGCCTTATCGATATCCTTGAACCCAGTTCGAAGACGATCGATTCGCTGACACGACTCAACGTACCCGCTGGCGTTGATATCGCTATCAAGCTCTAGAGCCAAACAGTAAATGGTAAGCAAGTAAACGAAATGACTATCGCTGGACTTCTCGGTCGAAAGATCGGAATGACAACCTACTACCACGACGACGGAACTGCAGAATCAGTTACGGCGGTCGAGGTCGGCCCTTGCGTCGTAACCCAGGTGAAGACCCAGGCTCGCGATGGCTACGATGCTGTTCAGGTCGGCTTCCTGGAAGCGAGCAAGCTCAATCAGGCCGAGGCAGGGCATCAATCCCGGTCCGGTGGAAAGTTCTCTCATCTCCAGGAGTTCAAGGCTGACGACCTCGGTGAGTTCGAAGTAGGCCAGGAACTTAAGGCCGATGTATTTGAAGTTGGAGAACCGATCAAAGTGATCGGTACCTCCAAAGGTAAGGGATTCGCCGGGGTTGTACGCAGGTACAACTTCCGTGGTGGACCGAAAACGCACGGACAGTCTGACCGACACCGTGCACCGGGCTCAATCGGCGCCGGTTCGTCTCCGGGCCGCGTATGGCCGGGAACCCGAATGGGTGGGCACTACGGTGTCGACAGAGTCACTGTCAAAGGGCTCAGGGTCGTGGCTGCTGATGTTGAAAAAAACGTTGTACTGGTTCGGGGCTCCATTCCGGGTGCTACGAACGGCATAGTTCGAATCGAGAAGCAGAGCAAATAATGGATCTGCAAGTAAAAGACAACAAAGGAAAAGTCGTCGGATCAGTCGCAGCGAGCGATCAGGTCTGGCGCGCCGAGAGTAACGATGCGCTCCTGCATCAGGTCGTCGTGGCCCAGCAGGCGAACAAGCGGCGCGGTACTCAGGACACCCAGACGCGTGCGGAAGTTACATTTTCCACAAAGAAGATTCGACCGCAGAAAGGCACCGGACAAGCTCGACAGGGAAGTCGGCGTTCACCGGTACGAGTGGGCGGTGGCGTTGCTCACGGACCACACCCACGGAGCTACCGCCAGCGCCTCCCTAAAAAGATGCGAAGGCAGGCGTTGCGTGTAGCTCTTTCTGAGAAGATTCGAGACGAGGCGATAACTGTTCTCGATTCGCTAGAAATCAAAACCCCAAAGAGCAGCACCATTCGTGATTTGATTGCAGCTTTCGAGCTCAAGGGGCGAACGTTGATCGTTACAGGCTCGACCGACCAGAATGTGGTCAAGTCGGCAAATAACATTCCGGGGGTTGAGGTTCAGACTGCTGCGCTCATGAATCCGTTGGAAACTACAAGCGTCCCGAACCTCATCATTACCCAGGAAGCTCTTGAGACTATCGACAGTCTCTGGGGATCTGACGGAGGCAAAGAGTAATGACCCTCGCTCGAGTTCTGCGCCGCCCCATCGTTACCGAGAAAAGTACGCTTCTCAGCGAACAGGGTCGCTATGTGTTCGAAGTCGATTCCGGCGCAAGCAAGCACGATATTGCAAAAGCGGTCGAATGGGCGTTCGATGTCAAGGTCGTCAAGGTCAACACCCTGACCGTCCCCGGCAAAGTAAAGCGATACGGTCGGCGACCGTCGAAGCGGCCTGACTGGAAAAAGGCGATCGTTTCACTTCAGGCTGGCGATACTATTCAGTTGTTCGAGGGGGCCTAAGGGATGGGACTGAAGGAATATAAGCCTACGTCTCCTGGTCGTCGCGATACCGTCGCCGACGACTACAAGGACATCACGACAAGCAAGCCTGAAAAGTCCCTTCTCGCTCCGTTGAGCAAGAAGGGTGGAAGAAACAACCGTGGGCGGGTGACGGTTCGGCACCGCGGTGGTGGGCACAAGCGTCGCTACCGAATTGTCGACTTCAAGCGTGAAAAGCCCGGTACAGCCACGGTGATGTCGATCGAGTACGATCCAAACCGAACGGCCAGGATCGCCCTTGTGCGATTTGAAGATGGCATCAAGCGATACATTGTTGCGCCGAACGGTGTGGCTGTTGGTGACACCGTTGCGAGCGGCGAGGATGTTCCTGTAACCACAGGTAACACCCGGCCGTTGGGAACGCTTCCAACCGGTACGCTCGTTCACAATATCGAGGTAACGCCCGGCAAGGGCGGTCAGATGGCGAAAAGTGCCGGTGCAGTGGCTCAGGTCATGGCTCATGAATCGGGTTACACGCTTGTCCGGCTACCGTCGGGCGAGATGAGGCGTTTACTGAGCAACTGCTTTGCGACTGTGGGTCAGGTTTCAAATCTTGATCACAAAAACGAAAAACTGGGTAAAGCTGGCCGTAATCGCCACCGTGGCCGTCGCCCAACAGTTCGTGGATCGGTGATGAGCCCGGCAGCTCATCCGCATGGTGGTGGTGAAGGTCGTTCTGGTATCGGAATGCCCGGTCCGAAAACTCCATGGGGCAAGCCTGCACTTGGCAAGCGGACGCGCCGAAACAAGAGCACGAATAAATTTATCTTGAGGCGGAGGTATGACCGCTAGAAACCGTCAGGTTTATGGCAGTCGAGACGAATAACAGATGTCACGGTCAATCAAAAAGGGTCCATACGTCGACCCGAAGCTGATGAAAAAGGTAGCTGCAATCCAGGCTGCCGGGTCACGTAACGTGATCCGAACTTGGGCTCGCGCCTCAATGATCATGCCTGAGATGGTTGGTCTAACGATTGCTGTTCACGACGGTCGTCGGTTCATACCAGTTCTTATAACTGAAAACATGGTTGGTCACAGGCTCGGTGAGTTTGCACCAACTCGTACCTTCCGTGGGCACGTTGGTAGGTCCGATCGGACAACGGGATAGTCATGGCGATAGCACGAACTAAAAACGTAGGTATTTCTGATTACAAGCTCCGGCTGGTGATGGATCAGATACGCGGCAAGATGGTTGTCGATGCATTCCCAATGCTTCGATTTATGACCAGTCCTGCTGCTGCCGAAATCCTGAAGATTCTCAAGGCTGCGACCGCCAACGCCGAGAACAACGATCTCCAGTCACGCGATGACTTGAAGATAGTTCGGATTACAGCCGATAAAGCCACTTGGGTTCGACGTTTCAGGCCGAAGGCCCGGGGTCGAGTCGGTGCATTTGACCGTCCGACATCGCACATTACGATCGAAGTTGATGAGGTAAGAATTTAGATATGGGTCAGAAAACACACCCGATCGGGTTCCGCCTCGGCGGCGTGCAGGATTGGCGAGCGCACTGGTTCGCAAGTAAAGGCTCGGACTACCGACGCCTTACCGAAGAGGATCAAAAGATACGCGGGTTGATCACCGAACGATATGCGGAGTCTGGTGCGATTTCACGAGTGGAGATCGAGCGCGGTGCGCAGGATCTTGTAGTGACGATCAACACTGCTCGACCGGGCATCATCATCGGAAGAGGCGGTACGCGGGTAGATGAGCTTCGAAGCGATCTCGAAAAGCTAACTGAGAAGCGATCACGCCTGAATATTCAGGAGATCCGTCAGCCAGAACTCGATGCGACCCTCGTCGGTCAGTCGATCGCTGAGCAGCTTGAGCGTCGTGTCGCCTACCGTCGTGCGGTTCGGCTTGCGATGCAGCGCACGATGCAGTCGGGAGCGCTTGGTATCAAGGTTGTTGTTGCTGGTCGGCTGGGTGGTGCGGAAATCGCTCGGACAGACAAGCAAAAGGAAGGGCGAACGCCGCTCCACACGTTGCGCGCTCAGATCGATTTCGCAGTATCGGAAGCAAAGACGACCTTCGGTGTTGTTGGCATCAAGGTATGGATCTACACGGGCGACATGATTCCATCGGCCGAGAACCTTCGGGCACGCTCGATGGCAAGGCTCTCACTTGGTGCTTCTCAAGAAGGCCAGGGCCAGGGAAGCCAGGGTGGAAACAAATCCTCGGGCGGTGGCCGCTCGGGTGGTCGGGGTTCCTCGTCAAAAACACGTCAGGGCGGTGATGCGTCCGCTGGTGGAGGCGGTAAGTAGCCATGCTGCAGCCGAAACGAACAAAATATAGAAAAGAACACCGCGGACGGATGAATGGCATTCGGACCAAGGGATCGACGATGGTCTATGGTGATTTTGGCCTGAAGGCTGAGGGTCCCGGGTGGGTTACTGCCCGTGAGATTGAAGCAGCCCGACGTGCGATCACGGGTTATGTGAAACGTGGCGGCCAGCTATGGGTTCGATTGTTCCCTGCCAAGCCGGTTAGCTCACGACCCGCCGAAACCCGCATGGGTGGCGGCAAGGGTGCGGTGGACCACTGGGTAGCCGTGGTAAGGCGTGGTCGCATGCTCTACGAAATTGCCGATGTCCCAGAGGATGCAGCGCGTGAGGCTCTTCGCCGAGCGGCTCACAAGCTAAGTATTCCTACTCGGATCGTAGCCCGGAGTGACGAATTTTAAGGTTGCCCGATATCTGCCCACATTGTGTGGCTGAATCAGGCAGGAACTGACAAAAGATGCGTATTAGCGATGTAAGAGAACTGAATGACACCGAACTCACGAAAGAGCTCAGTGATCAGGGGCGCGCCATGATGAACCTCAGGTTCCGGAAGGCGACCAGACAGTTGACGAATACAAATGAACTCAGGAATACCCGGAAGACAATAGCGCGCATCAAAACCGTGATCCGAGAACGCGCGATCACCGCAAACTTGGAAGCCGAACAGGCTACCGCAACGGTAGAAGGAGAATAGGTTGGCGCGCAAACAGCGGACCGGCACTGTTCTGAAAGACAAGAACGACAAGAGCGTCGTGGTTGGCGTCTCTTGGTTGCAGCGTGACCGAATTTACAAGAAGGCTCGCCGAAAACTGACGAAGTTTGTTGTTCATGACGAACAGAACTCGGCGACAGTTGGCGACCGTGTTTTGATTGAAGAAGGTCGCCCGATTTCGAAAACCAAGCGATGGCGGCTGGTTAGCATCCTCGACAAGGTCGATGTTGCCGAAGTCCAGCCTTCAGACATTGTGAGCGAAGCTGACCTGACTGGTGCAGATAACTCTGAAGAGCCAGGGGACTAGAGATGATTCAGCGAGAGACACGGCTTAAGGTCGCCGACAATTCTGGCGCACGTGAGGTGCTTTGCATCAACATCGTCGGTGGAAGTGCGCGTCGTTATGCCAGTCTGGGTGACGTGATCACCTGCACGGTAAAAGACGCTCAGCCGGGGGGCACAGTCAAAATGCACCAGGTTGTCAAGGCTGTTGTGGTCAGAACTTCGAAAGAGGTTCGAAGGTCCGATGGATCCTATATACGTTTTGATGACAACGCCTGCGTGATCATCGGTGACGATGAGAATCCGCGTGGCACTAGAATCTTTGGCCCGGTAGCGCGTGAACTGCGAAGCAAGCAGTTCATGCGCATCGTGTCGCTGGCACCGGAGGTTTTGTAAGCAGTGAGTCAAACACGAATAAAGCGAGACGACGAAGTACTTGTCATCTCTGGCAAGGACAAGGGTAAGCGTGGCTCTGTGATCCGCGTCTACACTTCGGAGCAGCGTGTCATGGTTGAAGGCGTAAACATGGTTACTCGCCATATCAAGGCCCAACCCGGAGTTGCTCAGACCGGAATGGTTCAGGGTGAGGCTCCAATCTCACTTTCTAATGTAATGCTCATCGATCAGGAAACCGGCACTGCCGGACGAACTGGTCAGAAGGTCCTGGAAGACGGGACGAAAGTTAGGGTGGTCAAGAGTGGCAAACGCTCCTGACAGTAACAAAGAAGAAAAAGTAGTCGAGGCGAAGGCTTCTAAACCTGCTGCGAAGAAAGCTGCGGCTGCAAAGCCGAAGGCCAAGAAAGCAGCGGCAAAGAAACCTGCGGCAAAGAAGGCTGTAGCAAAGAAGGCTGTAACTACCAAGGCTGCAACCGAGTCTAAGCCGGTAGCTGAGAAGACGACCAAGGCTAAAGCTAAGAAATCGGCAGTTGTTGCCGATGTACCACGTATGAAGCAGCTATACCGCGATGAAGTGGTAGAGGTTCTCACACGCGAGTTCGGCTATACGAACCCGATGCAAGTTCCGCAGATTTCGAAGATAGTGTTGAACATCGGACTTGGCGAAGCTCTCGACAGCAATTCAGCAGTTGGTGCGGCAGTAGGCGATCTCCAGAAGATCACCGGCCAGCGACCGACCGAGAACCGGGCAAGGGTATCGATTGCGAACTTCAAGCTCCGAGAAGGCTCGGTTATTGGAACCTCGGTTACGTTGCGGGGAGCCCGAATGTGGCAGTTTTACGATCGGTTCGTGAATATCACGCTGCCACGTGTTCGTGACTTCCGCGGCATTAGCCGAACTGCGTTTGATGGCCGCGGGAACTACTCTCTCGGAATGCGCGATCAGTCGACGTTCCCTGAGATTGACTACAATGAGATCGATCGTATGCGCGGCATGCAACTGACATTTGTCACCACCGCCCGCACTGATGAAGAGGGGCGTCGTCTCCTCGAACTACTTGGCATGCCGTTTGCGCGTGTCGATGAGCCCATTGGGGCACTCTAACCACCCGGAGATATATGTATTGGCTAAGAAGTCGATGATCGAAAGAGAAAAGCGTCGCCAGAGACTGGTCGACGCCAAAGCCGAGATTCGAAAGGATCTTCGGAAGATATCGGTCGACATTCATCGATCCGCAGAAGATCGGTTCGCAGCACGTCAGGAACTGGCGAAACTGCCTCGCAATTCGGCGGCAGTTCGCTTGCGAAACCGGTGTGCCGTGACGGGCCGACCCCGCGGATACATGCGTTTCTTTGGCCTTTCACGAATCACGTTCCGCGAGCTTGCACTGAAGGGCGAACTGCCTGGAATCCGCAAGGGAAGCCTGTAATAGCCGCTAACAACTGATAGAATCGATTAAGGTGCCAGTAACAGATCCCATAGCCGACATGCTTACCCGAATCCGCAACGCGGTTCAGGTTCGACATGAATCACTTGAAGTCCCAGCTTCGCGAATGAAATCTTCTTTGTTGAAGCTCATCGCGGAAGAGGGCTTCATCTCAAGCTTCGCGGCGAGCGACGAAGAGTCAGCCGAGAAGAAGATCGAAATTCAACTCCGCTACTACGAAGATAAAACTCCTGTAATTCAGGGGCTAAAACGCGTGAGCAAGCCCGGACTGCGGGTTTATGTAGGAAAGAACGAGGTACCACGGTACTTCGGAGGTCTTGGTGTGGCATTCATGTCAACTTCCAAGGGTGTTATGACGGGCCAGCAGGCGCGTCGTCAGGGCGTCGGTGGAGAACTGCTCTTCTACATCTGGTAGAGCAGTCAAGTGGCGTATTAGTAACCGTACAAACGAAATTGCGAGAGAAAATCTAAAGTGTCTCGAATAGGTAAAGCCCCAATAACCGTGCCAGATGGCATCGATGTGAGCATCGATGGCACTACAGTCACGGTTAAAGGCAAGGTGGGCCAGCTAACCCGAACCCTCCCGGCTACGATGAAAATTGATCTGACCGACGGAGTCATCACGGTCGCACGCCCGAACGATAACCCTGATCAACGAGCGCTTCACGGTCTGACCCGAAGCCTGTTGAATAACATGGTGATCGGCTGTGCAGATGGCTTTTCGAAGCGACTCGAGTTGATCGGGACCGGTTACCGGGTGCAACAGAAGGGCAAGGCGCTTGAAGTCAACGTTGGCTACTCGCACTCGATTCAGGTCGAGCCGATCGGCGACAACACTCTTACCGCCGATGGTCAGACGTTCATCAATATCGCCGGCCCGAGCAAAGAAGACGTAGGCGAGCAGGCTGCTCGAATACGCAAGGTTCGAAAGCCCAACCCGTACACGGGCAAGGGCATCAAATATTCTGATGAAGTCATCCGACGTAAGGCTGGTAAGACGGCTGTTGGATCTGGTGCGTAAATATGGGTAGCAGAAAATTCGATTCTCGAAAACGGTGGGTCAGGCACAGGCGTGTTCGCAAGAACGTGCGGGGTATTGCTGATCGACCACGGCTCGCTGTTTTCCGAAGCAGCAACCACATCTATGCACAGGTCATTGACGACGATCAAGGCCACACGTTGGCCGCGGCGACGTCGCTCGATATCAAGCTGGATGATAAAAAGGTTGATATCGCTAAAGCTGTCGGCGAAGCAGTGGCGAAGAAGGCACTCGCGGCAGGAGTCACCAAGGTTGTGTTTGACCGAGGTGGGTATAAATATCACGGTCGGGTCAAGGCGTTAGCCGATGGAGCCCGCTCAGAAGGACTTAGCTTCTAAATGACGACGTCTCAGAACGATACGCGCGGCGGTGGCCCTCGCGGGGGCGGTAACGCTGGTGGTCGCGGGCCAGGCGGCGGCGGACGCGGACCCGGTGGCGGGCGCGGACAGGGCGGCGGTCGCGGTCCCGGTGGTCCCGGTGGCCGTGGTCAGGGTGGCGGACGTGGTCCCGGTGGAG
>JAJRZP010000036.1 GCA_024275195.1 Chloroflexota bacterium
ACTATCGAATTATGTCGTGCGGGTCGTCGATTGGCCGAAACTACGGCCCAATGGTCGTGTCGGTCGAGCCGATGACAGAGGCGGATCTGGAAGGCAAGCGTATCGCCGTCCCCGGGCGCTTCACAACATCGTGGCTACTTTTCCAAATTTTTGGACCGGAAACATGCGAGCCGGTCTTCGTAGATTTTGATGATGTCGGCCCGGCAGTAGAGGAGGGTCGGGCTGACGTAGGCATTCTGCTTCACGAAGGGCAGATTCTGTACGAAAAACTGGGCTTCCACGGAATCATGAGCCTGGGTGAGAAATGGCATGAGGCGACTGGACTACCGATACCGCTGGGAGTCGATCTAGTTAGCCGTCACATCGATGAAGATTTAGCCCAGATCATCGCTGACGCGTCACTGGCGAGTATCAACTACGCCCGTGCCCACGAAGAAGATGCCCTTGAATATGCTCTTGGGTTCGGGCGCGGAATCGATCCCGAAGACGGTAAAAAGTTTGTACGAATGTACGTCAACGAAGACACTGTCGACATGGGACAGGAAGGTAGAGACGCTCTCAAGAAACTGTTCTCAATGGCAGTTGAGAGAGGTGTCCTCGGCAAGCTACCTGAACTCGACATAGTTCAGGCCAAATAGAAGCCGCACGTAGGGCTTGGATTACAAGTACTCAGGCGTTCGAAAGGCTTCGGCCCCAGCCTGAAATTACGTCAGAATACGCTCGAGATCTGTCAGTGTGAACGGCTTGGGCATGAACTCGTCTGCACCCAGTGCCAGTAGTCCGTCCAGTTCTGTCGGCTGCGCGTGGGCGCTCATTACGATCACCCGGTCGGGGCGATTGTATGCACCTCTACGCAACTCACGAAGAACCTCGTATCCGTCGACTTTAGGCATCATCAGATCGAGGAATAGAACAGTAAATTTCCGTTCCTCAAGTGCCTTCAGGGCCTGCTCGCCATTTCGTGCAGTCACGACATCGGTAATGCCTAACTCCTCAAGCATGGCAACCACGGCATCGCGTGTCGCTGCGTCATCTTCGGCTATAAGCACCTGTGCTGCTCCTGATCACCGATGAACCTGTGTCGGGCGACAATCGTTGACGACGAGTTGGTGCCTTTCGCGCACGGAATATGAAATGACTTCGGCATAAGTGATCGTTGACCACCACCGCTCGACTCAGGGAGATGCATCCAACGATTTATTACAATAATTTTAGTTGAACAGCGCACTTTTCAATTGCTCAAGTTTGAATGGCTTGAGGAGGACACTATCGATACCGATGTCGCCGAAAAGCTCATCCCTCACAGGATTTGCATGACCGGTCATCAGCACAACTCGATCAGGTCGATGAATGTCGGGATCTTTGCGGATTGCTTCCAGCACATCCATTCCGCTGGCAGATGGCAAGACCAGATCAACCAGCAACAGATCAGGCGAAAGTGTTTTTAGTTTTTCGATCCCTTGAATCCCATCCTCGGCAAAATGCACGTCGTAGTCACCGAGAAAATCTAGGCCAGCGTCGACGGCATACCTTATCGACTCTTCATCATCAATCACAAGAATTCGTGTTTTCACAGGTTCGATCAATTACCTGACGCTGTAATCTGAATCTATTGCGACTCAGGCAAGCGATCATGAGTCGTTCCGCCAGAAGTATACGGTTACGGAATACGGATAAAAATCGTCGACGCATATTTCGACGCCAATATCGCAAGGCAACTCCCAATTAACACCATCATTCCACTCGAAAGCTCGTAATTTGAGGCAATTCCCGGGTCAACGACAATCGTTTTCAGCCAGCATCAGCGGCTCCCCAGCAACGAGCGCTATCGTTGCTCTCATCGTTCTTTTCTACCTCGGCGTGTCTGCAACCGGTGGGACTGGTATCCAGAATCTGTTGAACTGGGGCGCAAAATACGGACCCTATATCGCAGAAGGTGAATACTGGCGGTTGATGCTGCCGATGTTCTTGCACGTTGGATTTTTCCACCTGCTGACAAACCTGTTCGGACTTCTGATATTCGGATCGATAGTTGAACGAACGTTCGGAACTCGAAATTTTCTAGTCATATTCCTGACTGCCGGAATTATGGGCAACGCGGTCAGTTTCCTCGCTGGACCGAATCCCGGTGTCGGTGCTAGCGGCGCCGTGTTCGGGATACTCGGAGCGTTCAGTGTCTACCTCCTACTAAATCATCGAATGTTGGGGCAGATGGGACGTCAGCAATTGACTTCCATAGGTTTGATAGTTGGTATCAACGTTGTGCTGGGGCTGGCCACAACAGGTATCGACAATGCCGCACACTTTGGCGGCCTGCTCGCCGGTGCGCTGGTCGCGTACCTGATCGCACCGCGTGAACGATTGTTTACTGTCGAGACGCCGTTTAACTTCGGAACGCCTCGGATGGCGTTGAGATCAGCTACTCAACCCGGCTCCCGAGTGGTTCTGGCAATCATAGTGATTGCTGCCTTGGTGGTGGCGATCACATGGTACGAATCTGGGACTTACGCCACGAACATTCTGGGACAAAAAGTTCCCGGCTAGATCGCCGAGGCAACCCGCATTCCTCTCATGGTTGTATACTGGTTTTGTTGCTCCTAATTGATATCAAGTATCAATAAATTGAGGAAGTTGGATGCCAGCACAAACAATAGTTCCTGTCGAAGCGAACCTGATCAATGCTCTGGAAGATCGAGGTCTCCGTAAGACGAGTGCCAGATCGGCAGTGACAACCCGGATAGAGACGGCCAGTGGCGCTTTTACCGCTGAACAACTGTGCCGGGATTTGCCAGAGGTGGGCAGGGCGACGGTTTATCGAACGATTCGGCACCTCGTGGATGCTGGAGCATTGTGCAAACTACCGATGCTCGATGGCGCACCGAAGTACAGCGTAGCCAGAAACGAGCATCACCACCACACTATCTGCTCCAGATGCGGTGCCGTTGAGGAGTTCAGGCACTCGACCGTTGAACGGGTGATGCGATCGCTTGAGAAAGAGATCGATGGCGATATCGTCGGCCATCGAATGGAGATATTCATTACCTGCAGCAACTGCCTCGCCGAATCGAATCGCGGTGGATCCAGTGGCCGGTAACGAGCTTCGTCAATCAACAAGTACCCTGAGCGTAACTGATACTCAATCTCATAATTATAACCGTGAGTCCACGGGCCTTTTGAGGCCTGATCAGATTCCGATACGATTTGACGAGACCTGGTTCAGTTACGACTCAGAGCCGGTCGTCAGAGATATCAACTTCTCAATCACACCGGGCGAGTTCGCCGCGATTCTGGGGCCAAACGGATCGGGAAAGACGACGCTTATGAAGCTCGCTCTTGGTCTACTCAAGCCCACGTCTGGTCGTGTGTTGCTCTTCGGGCACCCGGCTGAGAGTTTTACAGACTGGCATCGGGTTGGCTACGTACCCCAGCGAACACAGGCTACTGAATCGAGATTTCCGGCATCAGTCCGCGAAATAGTAAATTTCGGCTCATATTCCGGATTTAACCCACTCGCAATTTTCAAGCGTGGAGATCGCGCTCGCGTTGACGAAGCGATGGAGATGGCGGGCGTGCAACATCTCGCCAGCACCAGAGTCTCCGATCTCTCAGTCGGGCAGCAGCAGCGAATGCTGATCGCCAGATCACTTGTTCGCCGACCCGACCTGCTGGTAATGGACGAGCCGGTAGCAGGTATCGATGCAGCGGGCGAAGAACAGTTTCACACGATGATTCGGCGATTGAACCGAGATATGGGCATCACGATCGTCATGGTCTCTCACGATATCGGCGCGGTGATGCGTGAAGCGACCACCTGCGCCTGCATAAACCGAGACATCGTGTTCCACGGCCCGGTCCACCAGATCGATGCAGAGGCTCTTTCGAGGCTGTACGGCTTCCCGGTGGATGTTTTGATGCACGACCCTGAGCACACCCACCGGTAGTCCCATGCCAGAGATTTTCCAATATGAATTTATGACACGGGCGATACTCGCGTCGGTGCTTATCGGCGCGACAGCACCAGCGTTTGGTGTATTCCTCGTTCTGCGTCGTTTATCCCTGATTGCGGACACGTTGTCGCATGTGGCTCTGGCG
>JAJRZP010000037.1 GCA_024275195.1 Chloroflexota bacterium
GGGAACACCGGTGCGGTGTATATCGGTGACAGTTCAGTCAGTGGCACCAACGGCTACCGGCTGGAACCCGGCGACGAGCTGAATCTTTCGTTCAGAGAGACGATCGATCTACGTCGATTTTTTGTTGACGCCGACAACGCCAACGACGGAGTCGATTTCGCAGGAGTTGCGGCTTGAACAATTCGAAATCAATGCTCCGAAGCAGTTCCCGTGTCATTCCCCCCGACTCTCTACTGAAATTCGGCTACTCACCGAACGGCGGGATCGAGTTCGACAGTTCTGACTCAGTGTTGAACATATCGTATTCTGGCACACCAAAAGCCCGGTTTAGTCCGTTCGGAATGGCTCTGCCTGATGGTGAGGGTCTGGTCGTCGGTCATTCCTCCCAACTCACGATCGCCGCGGTAGTTCCCGAAGTTCAGGTACTCGGTACAGCCGACGGCGTTGACGCGACCGTCGCTATCGGTGGGTTCGGCACCGGTGTAGAGCCTCGGCTGGTTCTTACAAAGGCGCGCGGCACGATCAGCACGCCATCTGCCGGACAGAACGGAGACAACCACGGCGAGATCCTGTGGGTTGGGCACGATGGTACAGACTTTGCCAACACAAACCTCGCGAAAATCCACGCCATCGCCGATGGATCAGGCGTTGCCGATTCCGACTCAGCAGGTGCGTTGATATTTAGCACCACCCCGAATGGTGCAGGCGCTGCTGTGGAGGCCCTGCGAATCGATAGATCGCAAAATGTCGGAATAGGTGCCGTATCCGGTGGGGCACGGCTTGAGGTTGTTGATTCAGGCATCGCTGGCTCAACTGTATTCAAGGTCACTCAAGACGATCAAAATCCTTACGGCATTATCGTAGGAAATGACTCGTTCAGCGTGAGTGATGTCGAGGGTATGGCACTGTACGTGACCGATGGTGGAATCTCAAAGATTCGCGCCCTCGGCACAGGTGGCGTATTGCAGTTCGGCACGCCAGCGAATTCTTCGTATATGCAACTCGACAATAGCGGCATGCTCTCGCTCGGCGACATCTCCAACTCTGGAATGAATGTCGGTTTAACGATCAATCAGGGTGCGTATGACGACGAGATTCTCGCACTCAAGTCGAGCGATGTGGCGCACGGCAGAACATCACTTACTGAAACCGATACTTTTGGAAGGGTAACAAAGGCATCGTCGGCTGGCGGTGGTATTGCCATCTGGGGGATTAGCGAACTCGTCAATGCTGCCTTCCTCTACGGTTCAGGCGAGACAGAAGACCTGACCGATACATCGACATCTGAGGCTGCCGTGGAAATTCAGGGGCGGTTGCAGAACGCTTCTCTAAACTCCGCAGGCAACGTTTTCGCTGTTGCGAACCAATCAACAACGCGACTGTTGGTCAAAGGCAATGGCGATCTGCACATCACCAACACCACGCTCACGGCACTTGACGACGAAGACGATATTGCGCTCGTCCGTGCCTACCAGCGGGAATCGTCAAACGGCATGGGTATTGCAATGACGAAGTGGGACAAGCATATGCACGCCAACGCTGCCGACCTGCGCAGGGTAGGTGTCTGGTCGTCAGAGAACGATTTCACGATCCAGCAACGGATGAACGATTTGCTCGGTGGTGCGATCTGGCAGCAGCACACACAGCACATGAGTCTTGTCGAACGGGTTGATTCGCTCACGCGTGAACTCAAGGAAGCAAATAAACAACTAGCCGCGTTATCGGCGCCAGAAAGCGATTAGGAGACGATATGCCATCAGTTACTTACACCGTCACGGCGGCACAACTTGACGAATTGAAAGCCGCACTCGCCTATCACAGGGGTGTCGACACCGTAGATATTTCAGACGATGACGTCAAACAGTGGGGCCTGCGACAGTTTCAGTCGTTGGTGCAGAAGTATCGCAAGTCAGCCATTGATGCCGCGAATCCAGCTTCGAATGATCCGATCGCCAGCTAGGCCAGTACCGAGCAGGCAAGAATACATCCAGGTTAAAGACAAATGAACTTTTCAGAACACCTACGCCAGTTCTTCGGTGACGAAGTTGCTGATGAAGAACTCAAAACCCTTGCAACTCATGCGGTTGCCACCGACGTGCGAAGGCTGAAGCCCGCAATTTGCCAGGCAGTGTGGGATTCACGGCAACAGTCGGCACTGGGTGCGGGTGACAATGCCTCGAACCGCCTTAGCGAAGCTCGTTACCTGCACAGCATGTACTCGGTGGCGCTAGACGAATTCAGGCAATTGACAGAATCGAAACAAACGGCAGAAGCAGTCGCCGATCACAACGAATCCGATGGGAGAACCAAAGATGACCGCGACCGCGCCCGAGAGCATCGCTAACACATACACCGGAATTGACGACCTGAAATCACGTATGGGTATTGCGGGGGTAGCGAACGACAAAACTCTGTGGGCGACTCTCCATGCCGCGAGCCGAGCTGTTGATCGCTATTGCAATCGTCATTTTTTCACACTGGAAGATGTTCGACTGTTCGACATCGACGATCACGCGAGCGTAGCAATTCCCGATCTCGTGTCAGTCACAGAGATCCTCGAAGATCGCGATGGAGATCGGGTGTTTGAGACGACACGCCCTGCGTCGGATTATGCGCTGTACCCGCTCAATGCATCCCCCGACTCTCCAACAGGGCGGCCCCACAACGAGGTCCGTTCCGATGTGGGAAGCAGTTCGAACGGATTCGCTATCGGAAGGAGCCGACTCAGTATCGAGGGGCGCTGGGGTTTTCGATTCAGCATCGTTGATACGGGATCGGCTATTTCGGTGAGCGGTGGGATTGGTCCGGTTGGAACAGTCGTTCCAGTCGATGTCGTCTCCGAGATTCAGGCCGGAATGACTATCGTTATCGACAACGAGCAAATGTTTGTTCGACAGGTAAACGGCACAAATCTAACTGTGAAACGAGGTATGAACGGTTCGGCAATTTCAGCCCATGACGACACAGCAGTGATCTCGTTTGTCGAGTTCCCGGCAGAGATTTCAGAAGCGACCGAATTGCTAACGGCACGGTACTGGAAAAGCAAAGATGCAACGAGCGGAGGGCTGGCGGGAGTAGCGGGATTTGGACCGATCCGGGTTCAAGCCGGGTTCGATGCCGAAATCGAGCAGCTACTCGGTCCGTTCCGAAAACTGGCGATTGGCACCGGTGTTTGATGGGACTCGTATCCGCCCGCGACGGCATTGTCGCTGCCCTCGGTACGATTGCCGGACTGACCGTGCACGACCATATGGCTGATCAGTTCAGTGAGTTACCGGCAGTTGCCTTGCGGTTCAAAGGCGCGAACTACACCGATACTACGTTTGCGTTCAGTCTGTTGCTCATTGCTCGTGGATGGGATATCGATGAGGCAGAGCTTTCGTTACATGCCTATCTCGACTCAACGGGTTCGGATTCGATGAAACTCGCGCTCGATAACTACGCGGGCTGCACGGTTGTTTCGTCGGGACCGATAAAGCGCCGCAAGATTGGTGGGATCGAGCGCCTGACGGCGGAACTTGAGGTGGTGACGTGTGTTGTTTAGATCGACGAAGCCCGATACCAGATCAGGCGCAACCGCGAGAGCTGAAACTTATAACGAGCAGATCGACCTCGATGTCGCCAGCGACTCCGATGCGGCAGGGCGCGCACGGGAGGCAAGCACATCGCCAGATCTGAGTGCGATATGGAACGAGTTGATGAGCATGAAAGACCTGGTCGAAGGCGAGCACGATCGGAAGCTTCGCCGTATCGAAAGCGACTTACGCTGGACGATGACGCTCGTCGGTGCACAGTTCATAACCCTTATCGGCTCAGCCATCGCGGTACTCGCTGCGGGGTAAGGAAGTGCTGGAGGCCGCCTGCTTTCGTCGTGCAAGCTGACCGCCCAGAATTCCTGTCCCAGCCCAACATTCTCCCTGAATGAGGAGGAGTAAGGGGGACGGGCGATCACGAGAGGTATGGCTAGAATCTCGAAGCCCTCTCCATCAGGGAGAGGGTTTGGGTGCGGGGTAATGACGTCTTCGAGCCACCAATGCTTCGATTACTGTATCCACGACCCCTACGATGTTCGTGAGTACGTCAAGATTCGTGAATCTGAGAACAATGAAACCTTTACTTTCAAGAAACCGCGTACGTTGTTCATCGCTTTGTACCGTGTCCATATGCTGGCTACCGTCGACTTCAATTATCAGTCGGAGTTCGAAGCACACAAAATCGGCGATGTATTGGCCAATAGGGAACTGCCGCCTGAACTTCGCTCCCTCGATCTGCCTCGATCGTAGTGCCCACCAAAGTTTAAGTTCAGCGTTGGTTCGATTTCGTCGCTGGTTTTTCGCGAGATGAGTCAGTCTTGATTTCGATATCAGCCTTGCATTCCCCCTCAACCTAACCTTCTCCCCTGAGGAGAAGGAACAGGAGACGACCTTAGCGTATGGGACGTTGAATTCCGATTACGTTTGTCAACTCATGAAGGTCTCTCCATCAGGGGAGAGGGTTTGGGTGAGGGGGAATGGTGCTATCGCTAGGCATATTGTTCATTTTGTGGCCAATTTGGGAACGTACGGGTAGCCGGATACCCCCTACTGCATCTCAAAATCAAAGTTCAACTACTTCATATCGGCGCCCCAGCGCATACACTTCGCCATCGGGTATTGATGTGATGGGATAGCGATTTTGTTGACGTATTGTTTCGAGGAGTAAATATCGGATGCGTATTGGGATTATGGGTGCTGGCGGTATTGGGGGTGTTGTCGGAGGGCTGCTGTCGCACGCCGGTCACGACATAACACTGATCGACCAATGGCCAGAGCAGGTTGAGAAGATCAAGGCCGACGGTCTGATTGTTGAGCACCTGGATATCGACACTCTCACCCATCCGAAGGCGATTCACATTCATGAGCTACAACACGAAACCGTACCGTTCGACGCCGCTTTCATCGCAGTGAAATCGTATGACACCGAGTGGGCGACCACGTTGATGCTGAACTACGTCGATCCCGATCACGGAATTTTCGTCGACTTCCAGAACGGCATCAACGACGAGAGGATGGCTGCAATCGCAGGGGTCGAACGGTCGCTCGGCTGCATCGTCACGATCGGCGCGTCTGCATGGGAGCCGGGACGCTGCATTCGAACCGATGAATATGGGCTGGGCTTCAAAATCGCCGAGCATGATGGGTCCGACACCCCGAGGGCTCGTGAGCTAGTAGAGGTCATGGGTTCGGTCGCGAAATCTGAATTTTCCGACGACCTGTGGGGTAACCGCTGGTCGAAGCTCATGGTCAACTGCATGGCGAATGCACTCTCGGGCGTCAGCGGATACGGCACCTCAGAAGTGCGCTCGGAAGCCAACCCCCGCCGAATTGGAATCCAGCTAGGGGCCGAAGTTGCGCGTGTTGCCAAAGCCCAGGGCATCACATTGCACACAGTGCTCGAACTATCTGCCGAATCGATAATCGAAGCCGCCGAGGGGCGGGGTGTCGAGGAGGTCGAGGCGGCATTTCTCGAGGCAGGGAGAAGGGGTGGGGCGGGCGGCGTACCGTCGTTCGGGCAGGACGTTCGAAAGGGTCGACGCAATGAGATCGACTATCTGAACGGATATGTCTCTGAAATGGGCCGAAAACTGGGCGTGCCGACCCCGTTCAACGACAAGATAGTCGAGATAGTCCACGACCTCGGAATCGATTTCAAGGGCGAGGTCAAACACATCCAACCACTGGTCGATATGCTTCCGTAATCTCGTCGGAGACTGACCAAGAAACGCAAAGAGAATTCCCAGAATATGACCTTCAGGATCGCACTCGTTGGCTGTGGTGGCATGGGCCGAAGGCATGCACACGGCTATATCGAGCTACGAAAATACTTCGATACTGTCGAGATGACCGCTGTGTGTGATGTTCACCACGATGTGGCATCGACCGTTGCTGATGAAATCAGCGATGCAACCGGCTTTCGTCCCGATATCTACACCGACTTCGACGATCTGCTGACAAATGCCGATCTCGACGGTGTTGCGATCGTCACCAGCACCCCTCTGCACCACATCTTCGCGCTAAAGGCGATGAATGCTGGGCTTCATGTGATCACCGAGAAGCCAATGGGACTCACCTTGAAAGCCTGTCGCCAAATGAGGGAAGTTGCGCAGTCGACCGGCAAGGTTCTGGCGGTGGCCGAAAACTACCGGCGTGATCCGATGAACCGCCTGACCTGCGCACTTATACAGTCGGGTGCGATAGGCACTCCTTACTTCACGCTCGATATCGGATTGAGCAGTTCGAACGGGGCGGTGATGCACAGCACCGTGTGGCGGGCGAAGAAGGAGCAGGCCGGGGGTATGCCACTCGATGCCGGGGTTCACAATGCCGATATGCTGCTGTATCTGATGGGGGGCGCCGAAACCGTGTTCGCAGAGACATCGATTTTCGAACCCATTAGAACATTGCGATCTATGGACGAGGTCGCTCCCGGGCTGACGCAGATGTACAGCCACCGCAAGGAGGATGGCTACGCGCTGGGCGACAAGGTGGAGCAGACGGCAGTCGATTCAGCGTTCGGTGTGATCAAGTTCAAGTCGGGTGCTATCGGGCAGTTGATGCTGACCGATACGTCGCACGGACAACGGTTGGGTGTTTCAACGATTTCAGGGAGCGAGGGGACGCTGTACCGTTCCCGCAGTAGATCGGGCGAGTCGCCCAGAATCGTTCGCAGCAACGGTACCGAGATTACCGGTGACGAACTACTTGAGTTGGTTCCAGATTTTGAGCTGGACGACACGATCTCCCGACTGTGGAACGGGGCGCGACGGATAAGCTCCTACGATATGGACTTTCGTGATATCGATTCGAAAATACTGGCTTACGAGTATCTCGACATGCTCGATGCCGCCGACTCGGGTGGGCAGTCCGAAGTCGGCCCTCAGGAAGGAATGGACGCCTTAGCACTTGCGTACGCACTGATGGAATCGGGTGTGAGCGGTGTACCCGTGAACGTTGAGGACGTCGCGGAAGGACGAATCTCAGCATTCCAGGATGAAATCGATACGGAAATGGGTATTTAATAGAGAGATACATCACTTGCCACTCCGATCCTGATGCGGGATCGGTTTCGCTAATTTTGATGGTTCGGGCTGACTGGAGAAAGACAATTGGTCAAGCGCGGAATCAAGTTCGGGCTCATCGGCATAGCAGTCGTGCTTATCGCTATTCAGGCGATTCCATACGGAAGAGCCAGCACCAATCCGCCGGTTGTCGCCGAACCGGATTGGGATGTCGCCACCACCAGAGACCGCGCGGTACGAGCATGCTTCGATTGTCACTCGAACGAAACCTACTGGCCGTGGTACTCCAAGATTGCCCCTGTTTCTTGGTGGACGCAGAATCATGTTGATGAAGGGCGCGATGAACTCAATTTCTCAGAGTGGTCGTCGAACTACGATGAACTCGACGAGATCGCTGAATCGGTCATTGAAGGCGAGATGCCACCTCTTCACTACACCCTGTTACCGGGATCGAAGAGACTCTCTCACGCAGAGCGGGAGCAACTGGTTCGCGGGCTGATATCGACGTTCGGCGGAAGTGAGCGGTATCGTTCCGGTTCGGATGGCGTGGGTGAAGACGATGATGACTAGCTCGCGGGCGCGTCTTCTCCCCGTTCATTCGTGTGAGGGTGGGAACGACTGCAACTGAATTTGCCTGAACTATGGCCTGGTGGGAGGCGGTATCACCAGCACCGGGCGATGTGCAGATCGAATAACCTTGTCGGTCACACTCCCAATCATCCAGCGCTTGAGTCCGCCGGCTCCGTGGGTGGCCATCAGAATGATCGTCCCTTCAGCCTTCGCCGCTTCATCGACGATCTGGAGCGCTGGATTGCCAATGCGCACCTGCGCGTGAGCTTTTAGCCCGGCCGACTCTGCGTTTTCGACGAACCCCACCAGATACTTCGCCGCATTCTCTTCTTGCAGCTTCGTGTCGAGATCTTCGGCGAAATGAACAGCCCCGTATCCAACTCCACCCATATCTATGCCGTACATGGGCAATCGAACAACCTCTAAAAATACGAGGTCGGCACTTGTTGCCCGGGCAAGCTCCATCGCCGGGGCAACCGCCGATTCAGAGAGTGTGGAGCCGTCGAGAGGCACGACTACGTGCTGCACGTACCCGGAGCCGATGCTTTCATCGCTGATTTTCTCAGGCTGGAGAATCATCAACGGTGTGGTTGTGGAATGCAGCACCCTGTCGGTCACGCTTCCCAGAACACCACGCGCCAGCACCGATTCCCGACGTGTCGACATAGCGATCAGATCGGTACCACGGTCGGCAGCCTCAGTGACGATGACTTCTGCTGGATTGCCTGAGGCTACGCAGACATCGACATTGACCCCCGTCGCACGGATATCTGCAGCTTCAGTTTCGAGCTGCGCCTCGAGTTTTGACGTGATCTCAGTGATGATTCCAGACGGTGCAGTTGGATTTTCTTCACCGTGCGCTGCGGCCTCGACAATTCGAAAGTCTTCAGTGTCAATAACCGAGAGTAGAGTCAGATCAGACTTCGTTGCTTTCGCGAGCCCCACCGCCCAACGGAGGATGGTGCGCGACTCTTCGGAGTTATCGACCGGCACAAGTATTTTCCTGAACATTCTCTGGCCCCCTTTTTGACGCCGGTGCAGTCACCGGTCAGCCCTGTGACAACCTAATGTTCCATCATCCAAATAATGTCGTCTGTTGTATTGATTAAAACGACATGAGTTGTCTGTGAAAAATCACACAATGGGTGTTCTCGCACCGTATGCCGACAGGGAATCAGCAACCCCCGGAATGGCTCCTGAACGAAGATCGGAATGCGTGAATGCAACAGGGTTTCGCACAAGAATCAGCCGGGGTGTACCGCTCGTAAGATTCTTGCCACCTGAAGTGGTTGAGTCTCACTGAAGAAATCCGTAAACCCCTTGCGTTCAAGGGCGTTACGCAGGTCTTGCTGCCAGTTTGATTCCCAGATTATTCGGAACAGGTTCTGCGAGGTTTCACGCCAGCCTTTTCGCATCCTCATAAACGATTGCACCAGTAGCCAGTAAGTGCGGAAGCCCAGTCGTAGCAGCCAGGAGGTCGGGACTATGAAGTCGTGCAACACTACGACCCCGTGGGGAGAAAGTTTCATGTCGCAACCCGCCGCAAGACTTTCAAGGTCGACAAGTTTTGGCACGAACGAACCCAGTACGAGATCGAACTCACCGGGCAGTTCAGCCATCTCTTCGACAGGCATGTGTACCAGTTCGATATTGTGTATTTTTCGACTTCGGATTTTCTCAGTAGCGACGTCCAGATAGGACTTCGTTATGTCGATTCCAACGATCTCAGAGTTTGGGAATCTTTCTGCAATTTTCAGAGTGGATATACCAGTGCCGCAGGCGAGATCAAGTATCCGGCGATACTCTCGATCAGCCGGTACAGCCTTCATAAGGCGATACTTCCACCAGTAGTCCATTCCGAGAGTGGTCAGAACAACAACCGTGTCGTACGTTTCAGCCGTATCGGAGAACATGGCATTCAGGAGTGCCCTGTCAGGATGCTGACGATTCAATTGTTGTGGTTCGATAATTTCCAAGATTCAACTGTCATAAAAACTGAAATGAGCCGACAGGTACAGTGCTACTGGTCGCACAAAGAACTGATCTAATCGTAAATGTAGACTGTTCCGGTATATGCGAGGACATTATGGGATGTAATTCTCGTGGTGCAGGCGGACGGACCACAACCGATGTGTCGTCTGAGTGGCACCACATCAGTCGGTCGCTCCAGCGTCCCCGCTGAATTCCAGCGCATGCCCGGTCAGAGCCTCATGCTTTGCCAGATTCCCTGCGCTGCAACCGTCACGAAGTTTTTCTAGTACTCGAGGATGGCCCGTCCGAGGATCTCGCCATTTTGCAGATCGTCGCATGCTTCGTTGATTTCATCGAGCCTGTATCGTCTGGTCACCAACTTATCGAGTGGGAACTTGCCCTCTCTGTAGAGTCGCAGGTACATGTCGAAATCTTTGTCCGGATAGGTAGCACCAAGAGACCCGCGGTACTGGCGTTGATGGAACATGAAATGCCCCGGCCAAAGCGTCATTTCCGGGCCGGGCATTCCGACTAGAACCGCCATACCGCCGATATTGTCGGCACCAGAGCCACCGCTCCGCGTGACCGGAAGAATCTGTTCATTTGTGACACGCAGTCCAACAGCATCGAACGCGTAGTCGACACCCCCCTCCGTCATTTCTATGATTGCCTCGACGGGGTCGACCTTGCTGGAGTTGACTGTGTGTGTCGCACCGAATTGCCGAGCGAACTCA
The DNA here is from genome assembly GCA_024275195.1 of Chloroflexota bacterium. Taxonomy (GTDB): domain Bacteria; phylum Chloroflexota; class Dehalococcoidia; order Lucifugimonadales; family Lucifugimonadaceae; genus Lucifugimonas. The sequence continues at coordinate 10,333 of JAJRZP010000037.1, forward strand.
AGTTTGTCGTCGTCAATGTCTACGGCAATGATCGGGTATGCCTGAAGAACTGCTGCCATCTGGATCGCTGATAGACCGACTCCACCAACTCCGAATACGGCGACCGATTCTTTGGGGTGGACATTCGCAGTGTGCAGCACCGCGCCTGCACCCGTGAGAACCGCACAACCGACAATTGACGAGAGATCACGTGGCGCCTCATCGTCGACCTTTACGACGTACCCGCCCCAGACGATCGCATCTTCGCTCCAGGTGAATGTCGAGCCGCCGAGTGACTCCTCATTCCATGTGACCCCGGCCGCTGGTGCCCGCCAGCGACCTTGAATCGGCTCGCGCGGCACCCATGTGACTATCGCAGCATCGCCTTCTTGCAGGTGGGTTACGCCTGATCCGACCTGAGTTACCACACCAAACCCTTCATGCCCGAGAAGCCCCGGCGTTGGTGTATCGGGGTTGTGCATCTGGTGTAGTTGAGAGTGACAGACACCGCTTGAATAGAGCTTTACGACGACCTGATCGGCCTGGGGGTCGGGGATGTCGACCTCGTCGATCACAAGTTCTTTGCCGTGCCCGACATGAATAGCGGCCCTGCTTTTCATCGTTGTCTATTCCTCTGTCTGACGCGCTCGCCCGACATGATTATGTGTTTACACCAGAAGAAATTGAATTGGCGGCAAGTTTAGCATCGGGCGGTACAGACGATGGCGTTGGGAGCGATTCCTTTCAGCGGCCAATACGGATGAATAATGCCGGTATTGAGAGTCGAATCGCCTGTTACCTCGAAGCCAGACGGATCTCGTTTCGCTCTTGTGAAATTATTCAAGGAATACTCGTTATCGAATCGTGTTTTCTTGTTTCCTGTCGATGCTTCACCAGGACAGCCGATTTTTTCGGGCGACTCCACTCTCAACAACTCGTTCATCGCTGGCATCGCTGGCATGGTCGGGAGTTACTTCGGAGCAAAGCAAACCGGCAAAGTCAGCGCAATCACGATGTGACTCGTGATTGCGCTTATGCAGACCGTATCGACTCCGATAGTCGTGGTGCGATTTTTTAGAGTACCCGAACTAGAGTTCAGCGACGATAGATGTGAATCCTACCCACCAAGGAGTGATGCCAGATCTATTTCGCACTTGCTCAGGGCTGCGAACAGGCCCAGATCAGGGGCACTACCACTGAGCAAGTTGGCGATCTCCTCTTCCCCGAGTTCGGTTGTGAGACAGAGAATCTGCCCTTCAGTGAACGGAAGGGCGAGGTCAGCGACATCCTCAGGTGATTCGATCTGAACCGTCGGCAGGATTGCGGGATCGATAAATTGACCGGGGTCGATCGGCAGTGCCGATCCACCAAGCAAGTCTTCAAGTTCAATACCACAGTTCCCAAGCGCGGCCAGTATCGAACCGAGTTCGGATATGTCGGGGTCTGCGGCAGTCGGGTCGAGTAGCGCGAGGCCATCTTCACCAAGCGCATCAAGCAAGCAACCGACCTGTTCAGCAGTGATGCCAAGTTCCTCGAACTGTGAGTCGTCGACTGCGCCACATTCGATGAACAATGGATACAGGTCACCAAGTGTGGCGAAATCGATGGTGCCTGCGGATGCAATCCCCATCAAGTCTTCGAGCCCGGTCGGTCCAGCCCCATTGATCACGCATTCGATTGCATCTATACCGCCGAATTCGCCAAAGCCATAAAGGGAATCGCTATCGGAAAAGGCGTCTCTTTCTTCGCTGTCGAGGCAGAAGATACCCTGTAGCGAACTTATAAGCACGTCTACTGCAGGTTCTTCAACAAATAGACCGGCCGCCGACATTCCACTGATCTGCCTGCCGATGCAAGCAATCGTGGCATCGCTCAGGTTGCCGGCCTCTCTGGTTATCTGTCCGACGAACACGGCACGAACCGTTTCATCGCTCAGACAAGCATCCAGGGCGTTCGCCTCAGTCACGGTTAGCTTCTCGTCACCGAGATTGGTTTCGAATATCGCCAGCACCCGTTCGCGTCCGCCAAGGGCATCGGCAGCGCAAGATACTTCTGCTGTCGGAATCGCATTTAGGAATGCGACAGGGTCTGCAATCGGATCGATCTCGATTGGAAGTAGTGGCACTGGTGTGGCGGTCGGTACCGGTGTCGCCGTTGGGATCGGAGTGGGCGGTATCGGCGTCGGTGTCGGTGTCGGTGTTTCGCTGGTACAGGCGATGGCAACCAGCATGACGGCAGCCAAGGCCATGACAATCAACGATCTTCGGGACTTCAGGCGAAACATTTCAGATTTCTCCGCCCAATCTGGGCATAAAACAAGCGTGTACTCAGAGCGGTGCCGTGCCATCGGCAATCATCAGTTTAATCTCAGATCATTACCGTTGTATTTCTGATTTAATGGTCTTTCGACCTATATTGAGTTGTCAGAATGGATGCGGGAATCGGTCTCTTTTAGTCTGGAAGGCCGAGTAATTCGCGCCTGAAAAGACTCAGCGCCCCCATTGCAGCGCGCCGCTGGTCGGGAACCCCTCTGCCTGCGGAGCGAACGTGACGAGTTCGTTCTCCGTTTGGGCCGGAAACTACCATGTATGTTTCGCCCCTGCCGAGGTTTTCGGTGCGCTGATCGCCTTCTTCCGTACCGTGGACAGCAATGCCATAGGTAGCACCGGTAGTGCTTCTTATGGCACGTGCAAGTGCTGCGGCTCGTTCGGCACCATCGGCGAAAGGAGGATTCTCTCCCCCTGACAGAGCGATCTTCTCAAGTGCCTCATTTGAATTGACGATCGAACTCTGGAGGAAGGCTGAGTTAGCCGCTGCTTGAATCGCCGATGCGACCGACCCTCTGCTGAGATCCTCAAAAGTGGCAACAGTCGCTTTTTTCTCTGCCATGAGATCACCAACAATCGTTTCGATCGTCTCATCGTCAACCGCAAAAATGTTGTCTCCAAGAAGCTTGCGAACTTCAGTATCGACCACATTTATCAGTGAATTTGCTACTTCGACACTCTCTGCCAGTGCTGCAATTCGCACATCGACCTGACCGGGGTGCGCCAGCACACCAACGGTTGGATTCTTAGAGTTGGCGATCAAGTGGCCGATTCGATCATCCACAGCGCTTTCCCCAATATCGGCGACTTTCAGGATGCGGTAATGGATCATATTGGTGAGGCCGAATTTTTGCCGCAAATACGGGATCACCTCATTCTCGACCAGCCATTTCATCTCAAACGGCACGCCCGGAAGGCTGATCGTTACACCTCGCTCTGTCTCAACTATGAATGCCGGAGCAGTTCCGTTCGGGTTTTTGACCACGATTGCTCCGCTCGGAATTTGAGCCTGACGTTCGTTGTTCTTGGTAAGAATGAACCCACGCTTTTGAAATCGTTCCCGCAATTCTTCAAGGGACTCCGGATCGGTGACCACTTTGCGTCCGGTCACCTTTGCGATTGCCTCTCGGGTCAAATCATCCTGTGTCGGCCCGATTCCACCTCCTGTGATCACCACATCAGAGCGTTCGAGCGCACGGTCGAGGGTATCGACCATCCGATCAAGATTATCGCCGACCGTTGTTTTGTAGAAAAGGTTGACCCCGCTCTCGGCCAGTCGCTGTGCAATCCAAGAAGCGTTTGTATCGACGATCTGGCCTAGCAACAGTTCTGATCCGATGGAGACGATTTCTGCATTCATATGAGGGCTGTGATCCTGTACGAGAGTATTGGCTTTCAAAAACAAGACGTTTTCTGACGTGCTTTCGGAGCCTGTGGCTCGATGCCAGATTCAAAGTAGTTGTGATCGCGATCGAGGTCAATAAATGTAGGTGCCATTTCGTAATTGTCAGACCACTTGACTTTACTAGAACAAATGTTCGACAATAGAACAGTCGTTCTAATAAATACGAGCAAAAGCCAGTTCTGAAGAGGTCAAGATGAGTCCGACAGTCACCGCAATTGCTGCACCAGAAAGCCTTCCGCCATCTGGGAGTTCACGAGCGTTTGATTCAGTATCGCCAGTGGCGATCACATCAGATTCGGCCGTGCTAGCTACGGTCAGGAGTATTTCGGCTCAGGCTCAGCTTGAATCTGCATACAGGCACGACGATCTCAACGCTGCGTGGACGCAGATCGTTCAGAGTGTGACTAATCGTGTAAGTGCCATTGACGGCCCGAAAATCATTACGGTTGATCTTGCTCAAGGTGAGAGCGCACAGGATTTTTCAACACGGCTTCAAATGCTTTTGTTGTTCATGAACCGCGACACAGGTTCGGTTTCAGCTACGGTTTCTCCTTCCTTCAAGGACGATACATACCCGGCGATGCTTGCGCTCGTGAAGGGCTTTCAGAGTTCTGGCGCGGGTGAAGACTGGCGTCCAGATGGTCCTCGGTCTATTCGTATGGGCAATGCCAGACACCTGTTTGTGAGCGTCGATATGCCAGTTGCAGACCAGAGCCCATCACCCGACACGCTTATCGAGATCGTCGCAGCGCACAGGATCAACACTGCATGGTACGACCAGCGCGTGAGCCCACGCGCTTCGTCTACGGGGCTGACTACTGTGATGTTCGGTGTCCCGAACAGCCCTGACCCCGAGTACACGAACTCGATCTTTAAACAGGAACGGACAAAGAATCTGTCAGGTCGGTCTGGCGGTATTCACTTTTCACGTCAATTGAGTTGGCCCGCCGTGGCGGCTGTCTGAGTTCATTCCTACTACCCGGTTTTCGACCAATATGGAGGCTTCCTTATGGTGATGACGTTTGATCCTGCAACCCCTGAATCTTTCACGATTCTGATGCCTGTCCGATCCGATACGCTGCCAGAGAACACGCGCTATAAAGACGATGGTTGCGATGTTTCGACAAGCTGTCTGGATTGCCCGTTGTCGCTGTGCAAGTTCGACGACCCGAGTTGGTTGCAACGTGGGAGTCGAAGAACTCGTGACGATGAAATCTACCGGTTGAGAAGAGAGCGGGTTCCAGTCGCTGAGATATCGAATCGTTTCGGAATCAGCACTCGAACAGTTCACCGGATCGTCCAGCGTGGTGGTGCCGCTCCTGTGACTGTTGCGGAAGAGGATGACGGCCCCCTTATTTCACTCAACGAACTGGGAAAACGCTCATTGTTCCGTGAGCGAACGCCGTTTCCTGAGTTGGTGATTGGCGATTCTGATTCATTCGGGATGAACTGATTCTTACCTGAATATCAGGATTCGACAGATAGACTGTCAGGATGACCAAAGCTTCGAATCTCCCTGATCGTCCACAACTCAGGCCGGTAGATGTAAGTCGCGTCACCCATGAAGGGAACGACTTCTTCTTGATAAAGGATCCTCGTAATCTGAGTGAGCAGTCGTTGCTGGTTCCTGCACCACTTGCTGCCTATCTCCAGAACATCGATGGCACGAATACTGTCGAGGAAATTATCAAAGTAGCACTGAAGAGTGGTGCTCCACAGGTGCCTGCCGGAATCATCGACGATCTTCTGACACGACTTGACGACATGCTGTTGCTCTCGAATGGCGCGTATGCGGCTGATAGGGAACGGCAACTCGCCGAGTATCGAAGTGCGCCTGTCCGAAAATCCGCGCTTGCAGATAAAGCCTATCCCGGCAATGCCGATGATCTTCGAGGCTATCTCGACGGATTCGCATTCCCGTACATGAATGCTGAGAGGGAGGCGTTGGCGCCGTCGCCCGGTGAACTCAGGGCGGTGATATCACCTCATATCGATTTCGAACGCGGAGGCGATTCGTACGGAATGATCTGGGAACATGTGCGAGATCAACTCCATGATGTTGAGTTGTTTGTCGTGTTCGGAACGGATCACAACGGGGATGGGCCGAGGCTGACCCTGACCAACCAGAGCTACCAATCTCCACTCGGGTTACTCGAAACCGATACAGAACTTGTCGACGATATCGCCAGAATCCTGTCTACCGACGATACGGTTGACGATCATCCTTACGCCGACGAACTCAATCATGCCAGAGAGCATTCGATCGAACTGGCGAGTTTGTGGCTCCATCGAACGCTTGGTCGATCAAATGCCAGAATGTTGCCGATACTCTGTGGGTCGATGGGACGGGCAATGGCGGAGGACGCTCCATCTATCGACAGCCACACCCAGATCAGCAACACGATCGGACTCCTCAGGGAGGTGGCAACTCAGCGACGAACCGTGTTCATCGCTGCCGCGGACTTAGCCCACGTAGGCCCGGCATTCGGAGATTCCGACCCAATTCCGACCGAGTCAGATCACAGGAAACGGGTGCGGAAAGACGACGAGCAATTGCTGGAGGCGATAGTGCGGTGCGACCGCCATCGTTTCTTCGACCTGATCAAGTCCAGCGTCGATCGCAACCGGATTTGTGGACTTGCGCCGATATACATGACGCTGTGGGCTTCCAACGCCACCAATGGAATATGGAACGGCTATCAGCAGTGCCAGGCGGATGAAGCCGAAACGTCGTTCGTGTCGATAGCCGGTGCGGCATTGTACGAATAGAGTGCGAGGCGAGAGCCTATTCTCGTTGGCGGGCTATTCGCTTGTAGATTCGATCTGGGTCGTGCCGCTGACCAGTTCACCGGTCGCCTGGTACAGCGCTCGCTCGACAATGTTCATCGCCCGGTCGGCCACCCGTTCAACGTTGTGTGCCACCCACATGAGGTAGGTTGCAGACTCGGCGTTGTCAGGATTGCTCTTTACAAGCTCCATCAGGTCACTCTTAACCTTCACGTACAGGTCGTCAACGTCGTCGTCATCTTTTTCGAGATCGATACCCAGTGTGCGAACGAAGTCGGCGTCTCGACTGATAAATGCTTCGAGCGATCGCTTGAGCATGCTGACTGCCATGTCGCCCATTCGGGGAATATCGATCAACTCTTTGAGCGGCGGTTGGCTGCCCATCGTGATGCTGATCTTGGCGATACCCTCAGCGTAGTCGCCGATACGTTCAAGCTCACCGGCAATCTGAAGCGATGCCACGATGCGGCGCAGATCACCGGCCATCGGCGATTGGCGTCTGATCAGTTCAATGCAGTATCGTTCAATTTCGAGTTCGGTCTTGTCGATGTGATCGTCTTCGTCTATCACCTTCTGCGACCGGTCGATGTCACGATTCTTCAATGCGTTCAGTGCGTCGAAGATAGCCTTCTCAACAAGTCCACTCATCAGAATGAGTTCGGCTTCTAGCCTGCCGAGTTCTCTGTCGAATTCTTGCCGACCGGTTGGAATGATGCTGCTCTGTTCGTTCATAATCGCTACAGTCTACCCTTGTCGCCCTTTATCCAATGCGACCGGTTACGTACGCTTCAGTTCGCTCATCCTTCGGATTCCCGAAAACCTGTTCGTTTGTTCCGTACTCGATCATGCGGCCGATTCGCTCTTCGCCTGCCATCATCACAGCCGAATAGTTGGATATACGAGTAGCCTGCTGCATGTTGTGTGTGACGATGATGATCGTGACTTCGTTCGACAACTCCTGAATCAACTGCTCGATAGCCTGAGTAGAGATCGGGTCGAGTGCGGACGCAGGCTCATCCATCAGGACGACCTCAGGATTAACCGCAAGTGCCCTCGCGATACAGATGCGTTGCTGCTGGCCACCTGAGACGCTGAGCCCGCTATCGCTGAGACGATCTTTTACTTCCTCCCACACAGCGGCGCGGCGCAGCGATGTCTCGACAATCTCATCGAGGTCGTCTGTCATTCCGTTGATCCGTGGCCCGAACGCAACGTTTTCATAGATACTTTTTGGGAACGGGTTGGGTCGCTGGAAAACCATGCCAATGCGGAAGCGAATCTCGGTCGGGTCGACGTCTGGGGCGTATATGTTCTGCCCTGCGAAACTGACTGTGCCTTCGACAGATGCGCTTGGGATGAGGTCGTTCATACGGTTGAAGCAGCGCAGCAGTGTGCTTTTTCCGCAGCCAGAAGGGCCAATGAGAGAGACGACGCTGTTTTTCGGGATCTGAATTGATACGTCACTAATGGCCGTATTGCCGTTGTAGGCGACGGAGAGATCGTTAGATTCGAGAACCGGCTCGATATCATCGAACTTCAGGATATTTTCAGCCGACCCAGCCTGCGAGAGGAGGTCGGTGTTGTTGAGGGTCATTTGTAACTCCGCGAATGAGCCTGACGCCACCGTGGTTGTCTATCAGGTTCAAATGGTAGTTGCGCAACGTTAACAGAATGAAAGAAGCTGCGCGAGTTTCGGGCGATGGTACTTCGTGATCCTAGGTATCGATCGCAACGGCGGCCGTCGCCCATCCAAACTTCGTGCCTCTCATGCCTCGACCTGTTTCCGGTGAGTAGAACTCGCGGAAGTCCTTGAAAGCTGCTTCTTTGGATCGTTCGGCTATCGTTCGTGCCGCGTCCGGGTAGCCATTGGATTTGAACCCGCGTGCCAGCAGCCAGTTCAGATTCATGCACAGCGGGCCTCTCCAGATCATTTTTTCGCTCTCCGCGTCATAGGTGTCTTCTGAGGCGGCGACACTCGGGATAGGGAACGGTCGCCAGAAATGTTCTGGGTTCGTGACGTATCTTTCCATCACGCTGGCGATTCGCTCTTTCGGTGCGCCCTGAAGTATCAGCGGGAAGATCGCGCCTACTGAGAGGGTGGTGTCGGGATGCCTGTCGGCTCCATACAGATACGTATAGTGCCCGCGTTCGGAGTCCCAACACCGCTCGTTGAGCGCCGCAGTAGTGTCAACGGCGTGGGTGCGCGCAGTGGTAGCCGAGTCAGTGTCGTTGTCGGCTTCGTGCATGCGAGCCAGCACATTCCAGGCATCGCCGTATACCGCATTCATGAAGGGATCGATCACTATGAAACGATCACGCTCGATCAATTTCCGGTAGTTGAAGTTGTTGCCACGAACAATGTTGTACCAGTCGAGCTTCTGGTTTACCCACAGGATTCGGGTGCGACCCGGATTCGACAGACCCAGGGCACGGTCGAACGAGGGATTGTTGTCGGTGCCTGCTTCGTAAGGAGAGACTATGCCGATCAGTCCCTCGCCATCGATATCGCGCTCACGATCCAGCCAGTCGTAAAAAGCACGAACTCTCGGAAGGTATCTGGTGAGAATGCTGTCATCCCCGGTTTGCAGCCAGAGTTCTTCAAGCGCGTGCGCCAGTACGGGCGGCTGAATCATCCCGGAATGCCGCCGACGCCACTCACCGAAACGGCTCTGCCCATAGATGGCACTCATGAGCGCGCCTCGTTTGCCCCAGTACGTCAAGTGCCCGATAAACCCGTCATCTTGTTGTGGCACGAGCAGCGTGTCGAGTTCGGCGATTGCCATTGCGGGATCGAGTCGCGCCAGCGCAATGATGTGGAAACATGAATCCCAGAACCATTGCCAGTGATACCGACCCTGTGACGGGAACGAGTACTCGTATTCGACTTTGTAGAAAGGGTCAAAGCCAGTACGTCGATTGGCAATCAAACGTGCAAGTGCCCTTTCTTCAAGGGTTCCGTTGTGATTCGGTTCGACTGTGGGATGGTCTCTTGTCATCAAGAAAGGAGTTTAGGCACTGGCCGGTACGATGTCATGCGCCCATTTGCGCTGTCCGTTGCTAAACTTAACGTTTACTCCCCAGATATCCCGCTCCGATGACCCCTCCTCCGTCTACCTCTCACGAGTCGACGGCTGTCGATGCAACCGATGCAACAGCCGCGCTCCCGTCAATCCTCGACCTCTCACGCGACAAGCTCACAGCGACCATGCTTGAGCTTGGTGAGAAGAAGTTTCGTGCCGATCAGCTATGGCGTTCGATCTATCACGAGACGGCACCGAGTTTCGACGATATGTCTACGCTCAGCAAGCCGTTCAGAAAATCTCTCGGAGAGAAGTATTCGATCTCCTCGCTTGAGCAGGCGATGTTTCTCACCTCGGCCGACGGTACGACCAGCAAGGCGTTGTACAAACTGCACGACGGCGAGTTGATAGAAACTGTGTTGATGCGGTATGAATCCGATGGTCACCGCCGGAACCGCAAGACAGCCTGCATCTCGACTCAAGCCGGTTGCGCCTTGGGCTGCACGTTTTGTGCGACCGGCCAACAGGGATTCCGCCGGAATCTGACCGTGGGTGAAATCGTCGCGCAGGTGATAGAAATGCAGCGTATCGCCCATCGTGAAGACGAAGTCCAGATGTCGGAGGGCAAACGGACCAAAGGCGAGCTTCAGGGTGTGACGAATGTCGTGTTCATGGGCATGGGTGAGCCGCTTGCCAACTACCGGAACATGATGGCGGCGATAAAAGTGCTCAACGATGGACAGGGGCTGAACATCGGTGCGCGGCACATCACGGTTTCGACGGTCGGGCTGATTCCACAGATCCTCCAACTGGCAGATGAGGAACTCCAGATTAATCTTGCGATTTCTCTCCATGCACCCGACAACGCCACCCGCTCACAGACGATGCCCATAAACCAGCGTTACCCGGTTGAAGAGTTGATTCGTGCCTGCCACAAGTATGCCGACAAGACGAAGCGACGAATTTTCTTCGAATACGTGCTGCTGAAAGAGCAGAACGACTCGATTGAGCAGGCCCAGAAACTGGGGCGGTTACTCAATGGACTGCACTGCCACGTGAACTTGATTCCGGTCAATCCGACCAAAGAAGGCCCGTTCGAGCGCACCGACTTATCGGCTGCAAAACTTTTTCAGGGCGGGTTGAAACAGTACGGAATCCCCTCGACGGTTCGCATGGAAAAAGGTATCGATATCAACGCAGGCTGCGGACAACTCCGCGAACGGGCGATCGATATTCTCGGCGCGTAGATAGAAATACTCACACGCGAACTTTCTGAATTCTCTGTAGAATTCCGCCTCGTTCGGTAGTATCGAATTCATATTTGATCCCGACGGAATACGTAGAGACGAAGTGGAGCACGCGCATGGCCGGTAGAGTTTGGCCCGAGGCATACAAGAAACTCGGAATATCACCGATTATCAACGCCCAGAGCTGGGTGACCGCGCTGGGCGGATCGATCATGCGGCCTGAAGTGCTTCAGGCGATGGACGATGCCGCCAACGCTTTCGTCGATGTTAAGAAACTCAACCTTGCTGCTGGCGAAGTTGTTGCTCGTTCGTGTGAGGCGGAGCGTGGATTGGTGACTGCTGGATGTTCAGCCGCGCAGGTCCTGATGGTTGCCGCCTGCATGACTGGTTTGAGCGAAGCGAACGTCGAACAACTGCCCGATCCCACCGGCATGAAAAACGAAGTTGTTCTCTTCAAGGGCCAGAGGAATCGTTACGACAAGGCGTTCGTAACACCGGGTGCGACTCTGGTCGAGTTTGGAACAGAGGAATCGGCAACCACAGACGATCTGGAGAACGCAATTAACGAGAACACTGCATGTGTCGCGTTTGTAGTCGCACCCTTTATGCCTGAGGGCATCGGGATAGAAGAGACGATCCGAGTGGCACACGAGCATGGTGTGCCGGTGATTGTAGACGCGGCCGCCGAGGTGCCGCCGCGATCGAATCTCTCGAAATTCCACAAACTGGGCGCCGATATGGTGGCGTTCAGCGGAGGCAAAGGCATCGGTGGCCCGCAATCATCGGGCCTACTCGCTGGAAAAGCCGATCTCATGGAAGCCGTCGTGATGAACTCGTTGAACCTCGATTCCTCAATAGCCGGAATTGGCCGTCCGATGAAGGTCTCGAAGGAAAATATAATCGGTCTGGTCACCGCGCTCCAGCTGTTCACTGATTCGGACGAAACTGCGGAATGGGAGCAGTGGAGTTCCAAGGCTCAACTGGTTGCCGAGCGTCTTGCCGGGATCGATGGTGTGCGGGTTGTTGTGGAAGACGATCCTGCAAAGCGTCAGGGACCACAGCCGGTTCTGTACTTCGAAGATGACTACAAAGGCCCGTCCATCGCCGAGATCAAGAACCGACTCGAGACTGGTGATCCCGGGATCTTCGTCGGTGGTGGCAGTCGTGATGAGATCAACATTGTGATGGTCAATGTGCAGGACGGTGAAGAGATCATCATTGCCGATCGGATGAACGAGATTCTGCGTGGCTGATGAGTCGCCGGAGAGACTGGTATAACCCGCCTGATCTCCTCCGATATTTTTATATGCGTGCATGCCGAAACCGATTTCGGCAAGACTTAATCCTGTTCGGGAACTACCGGTTCGATTCTGACTCCTTGATCGTGAAAAGCACGAGATTTGTTCTTGAGATGACTCCTCAACCTGGGGCGCCACTAACGATTCAGCGTGTGGTTCCTCCCGGTCTGCGCGCGGTGATGAACCTGAAATAAACTCAGTGGATAAGCGCAACTATGCCTCACATATCGCCGAATCCGGTGAGGTGCGAGAGCGTGCGATAACCCGGCGTCGTATCGTTTTCTGTTTCTGCGATCAAGGCACTGTGAACGATCAGTATTTTTAAAAATCGGTACCGCCGCAATCCCACGAATAAAAAACAGGCGTTCTCCAATCGAAACGGAAAACGCCTGTTTCTGTTTATTCTGGTTCTTGAGTCTAGTGTGGCTGAACTGGAACGCCGCTTAGCAGCCCGGCGTCGTTCATCGAATTCCACTCACCGAGGAACGTCTTGTTCCACTCGTCGGTTAGATGACTCTGCATCATGTCTCTGAACACGGGCCAGAACACGATGATGCCATCTGCACCGTCGCCCAATGCCGCCTCGGCAGTTTCAACCGATCTGACCAGTGCTGCGGTGATGAACGGTCGATCTCCCCAGTCCTCGAACATATCTCGACAATCGCGAATCAGTTTCGTGGGGTCGCCACCAACGTCTTTGAACGGCTCACAGAACGGAAGGACATGGGTGACACCTGCCTGTGCGACCGCGGCTGCCTGTGGCAACGAGAACACGGTTGTGCAGAACGTCGGTATTCCAGCTTTCTTCAATTCTGAGAATGCGCCGAGGGCGTACGGTGTCGCAGGCATTTTCAGGATGATCTGATCCGACATCTTGGTGAATACTTCACCTACGTCCAGTAGCTCCTGAGTCGAGTGACCATCGATCTCGATAACAACCGGCTTGTCGGTTATATCGAGATACCGCTGAGTCACTTCCGTGAGTTGTCCGTACTTTTTTACCATGTCGTTAAGGACGACGGTATTGGTCACGATTCCGGCAGCGCCACGATCCAACCACACAGGCAGATCCTCAGGATCGCCAGCCAGCCATATCGCCGGACCTGTTCCGGTCATTCGTGCGTTTTCCGCCGTGCCGAACAGTGGTTCAGTCAGCTTTGCTGAAGTTCCATTTTTGGTAGCCACAGTGATACTCCATACTCATTCGGGCCGAGTCTATTGTTGAAGACAGCCTGGCCGCGGGCCTTGTTGTTCGATGGCGAAAGTGTATCGTCTTCCGCATAAATTGTGTTCCGCTTTGGCGCGTGACGGCAACCTTCGCTGGACATTTGGTTGGTGATCGGCGTTCGACCGCCTGAGACACTCAGATCATCATGAAAGCATTTCGGGAATGCGGTTCGATTCCCCGAAAAAGCGTGAGAAACTGTGTGCCGCATCACAGTGAGATTCGAATCTGAACGTACACAGCCACTTGAGGAGCTTGCCGGGTTATGAGCGCCATCGAAATTAGTATTCCGTACGGCAGCGAATTGATAAGCGCTGAGTTACCGGCAGGAAGATTGCTGGGCACTCTCGACGTGACCGACACTCCCGGAATTGCCGATAGAGATCGTGCGATTCGTGAGGCTATTGAGAACCCGATCGGACTGGAAAAGAATATTTTCGAGATCGTTAACCCCGGCGAGACGATCGCGATCGTGGTGCCAGACTCGTTTCGTACAACCCGCATCGAGCAGGTGCTTCCGGTGCTGGTGGACGGCCTGATAGATGTCGGGATCTCCGAACCTGACATTTCCTTTATCTACGCGACGGGAACCCATCGCGGCCCGACCCCCGACGAGGAACGGAAGATTCTGGGCGACGAGATCTATGAGCGGTTCAAGGATCAGGCGTATGCACACGACCCGCGAGACCAAGACAATCTCGTGTATGCCGGAACAACCAGTCGAGGCACCAGAGTGCATCTGAATAGACGAGTGCATGATGCCGATCGAATCATCGCCACTGGCGCGGTTGTTTTGCACTACTTCGGTGGTTACGGCGGCGGCAGGAAATCTATTGTGCCCGGTGTGGCATCTATCACCTCTATCGCCAGCAACCACTCGATGAACCTCCACCCTACAAGGGATGAGATCGATCCGGCTGTTCGAATCGGAGGGCTTGAAGGAAATCCGGTCGCCGAGGATATGCTTGAGGCAACGCAGCAGAGTCATGTCGACTACATCGTGAACACAGTGCTTAATCGAGATAGTGAGATCGCCGCGGTGTTTGCCGGTGATCTGGTAGCCGCACACCTCGAAGCGACGAAGCTCGCTCATCGTCAGTTCGCGGCTGATATATCTGAACAGGCCGATATCGTGATCGCGGCATCACCTGCCACCCAGAACTTTGTTCAAACACACAAGGCATTGTTCAACGCATATCAGGCAGTAAAACCTGATGGCAGAATCATTCTTCTGGCTCCCTGTCCAGAAGGGTTGGGCGGCGACCAGTTTGCCAAGTGGCTCAGGCTGGGCAGCAGGGAGGCGATCATCGCCGGTCTTCGTAAAGAGAGTGAGATCAACGGTCAGACAGCACTCTCGACTATTCAGAAAGCGCCGATCACTTATGTTGTGACCGAGATGAGTGACGATGAAGTAGCGATGATGCGTGGGCGAACGACGGAATCGTTCGACGATGCCGTTCACAAGGCGTTTGCCGATCTTGCGGAAGGCGGAAGAACGAACCCGACGGTCTACCTTATGCCTTCAGCCGCTTATACGGTGCCGTTTCTAACGGACTGACGGCAGGCAACAGAAACGCTGGTTGCGACCCGATTTGGATTTTTTGCGAGCAGCGTGGTTCTTGCTCGATATACGGGTGTCCAACCATTCCGGACAGTCAAATAAAGTTCCAGCAACCACGTAGATGTTGTGGCTGACCTAGTCGAAAAGGGCGTCGGCGAGGATCTCGACTACGTGACGCGACTCTCGTTTCGTGTTGAACCCGATCTGCTCTCGACACGAGATTCCAGTTGTAGCGATCTCGACGTTTGGACTTGTGTCCCTGACAGCCGGGAATAGTCGGTCTTCGCCTGCCGCAGTTGCAATCTCGATATGGCTTTTCTCATAGCCGAACGAGCCTGCCATTCCGCAGCAACCTGCTGATATTTCGGTCGCCTCATAGCCGGGAGGCAAGTTTAGTGCAGTCAGAGAGTCTGCAGTTCCGGTGAGTGCTCGCTGGTGGCAGTGTCCGAAAAACTTCACTTCTTTGCTGGCATCCGTCCACCTGATCTGCTGCTCGCCATCCTTCGCCGTAGCGACCAGTAACTCTTCAATCGTCACCACTGAAGTTGCGACTGACCTGGCTTTTTCGCCACCACCGAGAAGATCTGGCCAGTCGTCTGTTATCGCCGAGACACAGCTTGCCTCACAACCCACGATTTTGATGCCCTGTTCGACATATGGATAGAGTAGATCGACGTTGTGGCGCGCATTGTCGCCGGCTTGATCGAGCAATCCTTTTGAGATCATCGGTCGTCCACAGCATTTGCGATCTTTCAGCACTACGACTTCATAGCCAAGAGCTTCGAGGACTCGAGTTGCGGAGATGCCGATGCTTGGATGATTGAAGTTCATGAAAGTATCGTGAAAGAGAACGACTTTTCCGCGCGGGCTTGCTGTCAGCGGAGTATGCCCGTCGAACCATTTCTGGAATGTTTTGCGAACGACTTTCGGCATCGGACGAGTGCGATCGAACCCTGCCACTTTTTCGAAGAGCAGCTTTACGGGAGCCGATCGATTTACTGCGTTTACGACCGGTGCAAGCGGTGCTGCGAGAGAATTCAACCGGTGGATATCGGCAACGAATCGCGATCCGAGCGAAACCTTCCGGCTTTTGTAGTACTGATACAGGAATTCGTACTTGATCTTTGCCATATCAACGTTCGATGGACATTCAGATTTACACGACTTGCACTCGAGGCAGAGCTCAAGCACCTTCATCAGGTTCTTCGAGCCGAGGCTTTCCTCGGTGAGAGTGCCAGATAAAACGCCGCGCAGGGCATTGGCACGTCCTCGAGTCGTGTGCTGTTCTTCCCGCGTCGCCATGTACGACGGGCACATCGCGCCTGCATGTAGTTTGCGACAGGCCCCGACGCCATTGCACATCTCGATTGCCGCGGCGAGACCACCCTCTTTTTTGAAATCGAGGCGAGTCCTTATTTCCCTGGTTCGGTAATTCTCACCGAATCTCAGATTGTCTTTGATATCAGGAGTATCGAAAATCTTGCCGGGGTTCATTATTCCCGTCGGGTCGAACGCCTTCTTTACCTCCCTGAATGCCTGAGTTAGTTCCGGCCCGAACAGTTTTTCAGTGAAGAACCCACGAACAATGCCATCGCCGTGTTCACCGGAATAAGCGCCGTCGAACTCCTCGACCAGTTGAGCGATGTCGGTGGCGATTGCCTCCATCTTCTCCATACCGTCGCGGGTTTTGAGATTTATCAATGGCCGGATATGAAGGCAGCCGACACTGGCATGTCCGTAGTACCCGGCTTCAGTTCCGTGACTCTTCACGATCTCATCGAAACGTGCCACGTACTCGGGTAGTTTCTCGGGTGAAACCGCTGTGTCCTCTACGAATGGCATAGGCTTTGCCGGTCCGTCTACATTCATCAGCAACCCGAGATTGGCACGCCTGAACTCCACCACCTGACTCTGCTCAACGGCTGAGTAAAGTTTCGTGGTTGCAAAACCGAGTTTCAACCGCTCAAGCTTTTCGACCATTCGATCGAGGCGAGATGTCACTTCGGCTTCATCGTCGCCACTGAACTCGACAACAAGGATGTCGGTCGGATCGCCCTGCAGGAAACCGAGCGAGCGGGAGAAACCGAGCGATTGACGCGCTTGCTTGATGATCAATTCGCCAACATGTTCAACTGCCGCCGGTGATTCTTCAAGAATGGCAACGGTGGCTTCCATCGACTCGATCAAACTGCTGAAATGAACGACTCCGAGAACCCTGTGTTTGGGAATCGGCACAAGATTCAGTTTCGCTGCGGTAACGGCGGCGAGCGTTCCCTCCGAGCCGACCATTATTTGAGTCAGGTTCAGGGCTGTCGAACTCTGGGTACGGTCGATGTTGTAACCACCGCCGCGCCGTAGAACTTTTGGAAACTTGACCTCTACGAGATCCGCCACGCGGGTCGAAATCTCGGTCACACCACGGTAAATATCTCCCTCAAGACCCTGTTTGCGGAGCAACGTATTTATCGCGGCTGCATTACGCATTCCGAAATTGGATTGGGAGCCGTCGGAAAGCGTGACATCCATCTCGAGTACGTGATCGACGGTCTTGCCATAGATAATCGAGTGCGCCCCACACGAATTATTGCCCATCGCTCCGCCCACATTGGCGCGGCTGGAGGTGCTGGGGTCGGGGGTGAAGAATAGCCCTGAGGATTTAAGCTGGCGATTCAGCTCATCGATTGTGATGCCGGGCTGTGTTCTGACCCAGCTTTCCTCTCGATTGATCTCAAGTACATTGTGCATGTACTTCGAAAAGTCCAGCACAACCGAGTGGTTAACGGTCTGTCCTGAAAGTCCCGTTCCGCCACCGCGCGGGAGTACAGAGACACCGTTGCGCCCTGCGATTTCGAGTACTGCTTGAACATCTGCGGCATCACGAGGAATTACGACTCCGACCGGCTCCATCTGGTAGATGGATGCATCGGTCGCGTACATCTGTTTCGTAATCGCGTCGAACCGTACCTCGCCCCCAACGGATGACCGCAGATCGGCTTCGAGGTCGCGAGTCGACGAGTTTGATTTCCAGCCTGTAGAAGCAGTCACTCTTATTGATCGGAGCCCGGTGATTCAGAAATTACCTGAGCTCCTTCTTTCTCTTCTTCGCTCTCCGGCAAAAGTATCGACATCAGAACGCTACCGGCGAGGATTCCAATGATGATACCGAGTGAAAGATAGATATCGCCAAGTTCGCCGAATACCTCGAAGTCGTTAAAGGCTTCTTCGACAATCATTTTCAGACCGACAAAGCCCAGGATTACGGCCAGTCCATACTGTAGATACCTGAACAATTTGACCATTCCGACGAGCAGGAAAAAGAGCGGTCGCATTCCGAGGACAGCCATTGCGTTCGACGTCCACACTACGAACGGATCGTTGGTGATTCCGAAAACTGTTGGTATCGAATCGATCGCAAATACAACGTCGGTCGTACCGAGCACGAGAACCACGAGCAGGAACGGCGTAACTGCTCGCACACCGTTTATTTTCGTGAAGAATTTCGTGCCATCGTACTCGGTACTAACCGGCATGAACTTCCTGAAGAGCCTGACCGTGATGTTTTTGCTCGGATCGACTTCCTGTTCCCCGGTGAACGCCAGTTTGTAGGCTGTGTAGATAAGGAATGCACCGAGGATGAACAGGAACCATGAGAATGCCGTTATTACAGCGACACCGACTGCGATGAAAACCGCTCTTGCGAGGAGCGCACCGACGATTCCGAAAAGAAGCCCTCTGGCCTGGTAGCTCCTTGGCAGATTGAAGTAGCCAAAGATCACGATGAACACGAACAGATTGTCGATGCTAAGGGCGCGTTCGGCAACGTAGCCGGTCACATATTCGAGCCCCTGCTGGCTGTTCCCGGCCGTGTATACCCATACTCCGACGACGCCGGCGACAAGAGTCCAGAAAACCGTGAGCCATGCCGCTTCTTTCATTCCGACTTCATGGCTTTTTCGAGTCAGAATGAGGAGGTCGAATACCAGCAAGACCACCAGGGCGACGTTGAAAATCAGCCAGTGGTTAAATGTTTCGAGCAACGAGAGTACGGCTTTCTAGGGGCGACGCGCGGTATTGGATGTGGGCGCGTATTCCCGGCGAACAAACTGACACATGAATACAAGGTCGGTTGAACTTCTAAATGGTAGCTCGCGCTGCTATCCCAATTAGGAAGTTTTCGTAATCTTGTACACCTGTTGGCCACGTGGAGTCTTCACTTTTACCTCGTCGCCGAGGCTGTGACCAAGAATCGCTGACCCGACGGGGGACACGATTGAAATCTTACTCGCCAGCGGATTCGCTTCGTTCGGCTCCACCAACTGATATTTGATCGTTTTGTCTGAACTCAACTCGGTAAGTTCGACTTTTGAGCCTATGTGGACTCTCGTTTCATCTTGATTCTTTGCGTCGATGATCACCGCGACTTTAAGCGTGGCCTCGATCTCTCGGATTTTACCCACCGCCATGCCCTGAGCTTCCCGTGCAGCTTCTAGCGGGGCGTTCTCACGTACGTCACCATCAGCGGCAGCTCGCTGGATGTCCGCAACGATACGAATCCGCTCTTCCTGTAACGACGCAAGTTGCTTGGTCATCTCGTTGTAGCCGCTCTGCGTCAGCCGTACGCTTCGAGTCGGATTCGCCCTCACGATCGCTTTCGAAGCCGCTGTACGGGATTTTCGGAGTCGAAGATGTTGCGCGAGATTGATCTCGATATGCTCCTTT
This sequence comes from Chloroflexota bacterium, assembly GCA_024275195.1. Lineage (GTDB taxonomy): Bacteria > Chloroflexota > Dehalococcoidia > Lucifugimonadales > Lucifugimonadaceae > Lucifugimonas. The sequence goes on from JAJRZP010000037.1 coordinate 29,901, forward strand.
TTCTTAAGGAACGTGAGGAAAAGCTTCACCGCGCTGAGACGCTCTGTGGCATCGCGGGTGGCAGTCTTAGCACCGAAAATCTCGTTGTACTCACCAATTTCAGATGGGATAATCGAGTTAATCAGGCGGTCTGCACCTATCCAACGGACAAACTTTGCAATTTCGGGCTGTGCTGCCTTTTTGGTGTCCTGTGGCATTTGCCGTACGTATGTCTGAAACGCTTTGTTAAGTGATAGAACCGATTGTTCTTCCTGAGTAGATGTCGGTGCTTCAGACGTGGCTGCCATGTTTTGCCTTATTCTGTGGGGTCAGGAGAACCTGTTTCCCACTGCTGGATATCAGGAGAACAATCCATTAATGATAGTTACGCCATTTTCAGACCGCAAATAATTCACTTCAAAATCGTTTGACACCTCGACTGTCTCGAACTTAAAATCTATCTTTACCCATCTGTCATTACTTCGGGTCACATCGCTTCAGGGTCTTGACGTTTTAGTTGAACCTGAAAGCTTCCCACCACTAATATGCCAAAGCGTACCTACCAGCCAAAATCCCGCCGACGCCAGCGCGTCCACGGTTTTCGATCACGTATGAGCTCAAAAGGCGGTCGTGCGGTTCTCGCACGACGCCGAGGTAAGGGCAGGATACGGCTCACCGTTTAGCAAGTCGCATTCTTTGTCACTACCCACCAAGCAGCGAATCAGGCGACCGGCGGAATTCCGCCAGGTACTCGCGCGCGGTCAACGGTCAATCAACACTCTTGTGAGCGTGGCGATAGTTCCGAACGACCTTTCTTACATGAGGCTCGGCCTTTCAGTAAGCAAGCGCGTTGGCAATGCCGTTACCAGAAATCTGGTCAAGCGACGGATTCGCAGTGTGTTTTCCTGTATGGATATTTCTGACGGCTGGGATGTTGTGGTTACTGCCAAACCTCGATCGTCACAAGCGTCATTTGCCGAACTCGATACGGCAATTCAAAAATCTGTTGAGCGTGCAGGCGCTGGAATCGTTAGCACCAACCCAAAGGTTGTGGCGTGATGCGAAGTGCTCTACTTTTATTCATCAAGTTTTACAAGTTGGCGATCTCGCCGTACTGGCCCGGTCAGTGCCGGTATGATCCGACCTGTTCGGTATTCGCGACTGAGGCAATCAATACACACGGCTCTCTATCGGGAGCATGGCTGGCACTCAAAAGGATCGGGCGGTGTCACCCCGGCCGATCTCGAGGTTACGATCCTGTTCCCGACGAATCAATCACACACCTATCTAAATAACCACGCACTCCGGGTTGGACTGTTCACTTACATGTTTCGCCCGGTACAAATCCCACCGGAGGCCTAAAACGCCACCGTCAATAACCGGCACGACCCGCAATAGAAAATCCGGGTTCCTGCCAAAAATTCAAAACTTCAGGAGCCGAAAACGGCTCCCTATCATGTTTGCGTTCATTTTCGTGATGTTCGCCGCCGCCGCTTGCGTAAGCGATCTGACGCCGCAGGGCGGCTGGTCGGGCCCCGTTGCTGAAGACGAGAGTCTGTTTATTGGCAACCGGGACGGTTACCTCGTCCGGTTCAACCCGGATTCAGGAAATCTCGACAACACATGGCGTTACCCGAACGGTGACGGACTGGGCGCCATGTACAGCAATTCTGTTGTCATTGGCGAGAACATTTACAGTGTCGGCTACACCTGCAGCGGTGATAACTGCGAGGGCGAGATATTTGGACTACGACTCGTCGACGGGACATCGATCTGGGGGCAACGTGGTTTCGAGATTAAGACAAAACTCGTGGGTGACATCGGTGTATTCGATGACACATTTTTTGTCGGGACTACTGCTATCCACGACGAGGAGGATAGTGCTGACGGCTATTTCTATGCCATCGATTCCTCGCCCGACGCTGCCTCCATCGTTAAATGGCGTATCCCACTGGACGGAAATGCATTCAGCGGCGTAGCAGTGGAGGGAGCGACCGCGTTTATCGCAACGATGACAGGGAGGTTGTAC
>JAJRZP010000038.1 GCA_024275195.1 Chloroflexota bacterium
GGTACTTGACCGACCCGAGTGGCGGTTCGTCGGGTACACCTTAGGATTTAAACCAAAACGGCTCCGGCGAATTCGCCGGAGCCGTTTTGGTTTAAATCCTAAGGTGTACCCGACGAACCGCCACTCGGGTCGGTCAAGTACCTCAGTAGATCGCTGTTCGGGTCGAGGATGACCGTAGTTTGCGAATCCATGAATACCTTGTAGGCCTCTAGCGAACGTCTGAAGCTGTAAAAGTCAGGGTTCTTCTCTAGCGATTTCGCAAGAATCGTAATTGCTTCTTGCTCAGCCTCACCCCTCAGACGAGCCGATGTACCCTCCGCAGTCTCAAGAATGATGTTCACCTGCCGGTCAACATCAGCCCTGATTTCAGAATCTGCCTGGGTTCCCTCAGCACGTAGACCACTTGCAATTCGCTCACGTTCCGCTTCCATACGAGAAAAAACACTGGTCTCGATATCAGGCGGGAAGTCGGCTCGTTTTATACGCACGTCGATGATCTCAATTCCGAGCGCTTCGATAATGCTCGCTGAATATGTGATCGAGAAACCTTCAAGTTCTGGCGGATTGGGATTGTCTCTCAACAGTGCCAGTTGTTCAGGAGTGGCAGGTAAGGAACGTAACGTGTCAGTAGTATCTTCATCGATAAACACTAAAACCGCCGGATCATCCAGAGACCCGTAGTCCCTGATTAGATCTTCACGTGAGACCTCTATACGATTACTCGCCCGCGTAACGCGGTTCATGATGTCTTCACGGGTTTCAGAAATAACCTCTGACTGAAGGTCCAGTGCAACTTCCTGTCGAAGCTGTGCATTGACAATGTCACCTACACGTGCGGAAGCTCCTGATTCGTTCCTCAAGTTCTTGAAGAACACGAGCGGGTCAACGATCTTGTATCGAGCGTAGGAGTCGATAACAAGGTTTCGCTTGTCAGCAGTCAGCAGCGAAGCCGGCACAACGTCAACGCGAAGCAGTCGTTTGTCGAATCGGGTTACCTGCTCTGCAAACGGTGTTTTCACCTGCAGGCCAGGCGTGCGGTGAGAACGCTTGAACTCACCGAATCGTGTGACAATCGCCAACTGGGTTTCGTCGACCACGAACAGCGTCTGAGGTATCACAATTACTGCGGCCAGAATTACTACGATCAGCGGGATTGTTAGCTTTTTCATTACTGTGTACCTCCCACTCCGGTAATCGTTCCTGTACCTGTAAGCGGCAGGAACGGTAGCACGCCGGTGGTATCGGAAAGAATGAATTTCTTTACACCGGGCAGTATCTCTTCCATAGCCTCAAGGTACAGCCGCTGACGAGTGATATCCGGCGATAGGAGGTAACCCTCTAGAATCGCCTCGAAACCCTCCGCTTCACCCAGTGCACGCGCGATTCGACCTTGCTTGAAACCCTGAGCCGCCTCAGTGATTTTTGCCGCCTCACCAGTGGCCTTTGGAATCTCAGCCGCCTCGTAAGCCTGCGCAAGGTTAATCAGACGCTCCCGGTCTTCTCTTGCCCTGACAACGTCTTCAAAGGCCGACTGTACCTCCAATGGAGGGTTCACGTTCTGCAATAGAACCTGCAGTACGTCAATTCCCGTTTTGTAGGTAACTGCAAGCTCTCGCATCTTGAGAAGAACCTCAGTCTGAACCTGTTCCTTCTCAGTCGTCAGCACGTCATCGATATTTCGTGCACCGACAACCTGCCGCACAGCCGTTTCAGCCATATCGCGGAGCGTCCTTCCGTCAGGCTGGCCCGGTGGAATTCCTCTATCGGCATCGCCCGGATCATCGACTTCGAAAAGGAAGTTCTGAAGATCAGCGATTCGGTACTGAATCACTACCTGTACATCGACGATGTTCTCGTCACCCGTAATCATCAGTGACTCGTTCGTTATCGACTGCGCAACCGTGAAGCCATCCGCTCCCGAGCGGAAACCAAGTTCCATCCGTCGTGTTGTCGTCACGGCTACGACGTTGCGCTTCCCAATCGGGCTCGGGTAGTGCCAGTGCAGTCCACTTGTTGCAGTTCCGGTGAACTTCCCGAAAGTACGCAGAACCGCCTCCTGATCGGGGCCTACCGTATAAAATCCAGTCCCTGCCCAGATGATCGCCACAACAATCAGGGCTAAAAATATAAGACCGGCAGATCCTGCCCCACCGATACCAGGAATGTTCGGGAGAGACGCCCTCAGGCGTTCGATCACCTCATCCAGAGTGAGCTGGGTCTGTTCCTGCTGTGGAGGTCGATACATCTTGTTATCGACAACCCGGGTGTCTTCGTTTGACGCCGCCATCGCATCTCCTCGCACCGAACTGGATTGCTCCAGATACGCTGCGTAGTGTTCAGTTGCCCACTCATCGATACGCCGATGCGACCGTAAAGTGAGCCAGTAAGTTTTCGTTGACCAAGTAACCGGTCATCCCATTTGCGTAACGCAAGTATACCGACGAGCGACCGCAGCTAACTGCGATTCGTACTGTTATCTGCACAGAACAGTACGATCTCTGCCGAATATGTCGAACATTTTAACTCTATTCGAGATCAATTCCTCTCTCAACGAGTAGCCGCTCAAACTGTTCGTACGTTCCCAGAGGCCTGAGCAGCTTCACCATTTCACCTACAGAATCAACTTGCTCTCGTAAATCCCAGAGATATCGCGCTATCGGGCTCGTGGACGAGGGGCTCTCCGCGTACGTGCCGTAAAATGCAAAATAGGCCTGGTTGATCTTGCGAATCGTGAAGCCATGGTCGAGCAGTTCAACCCTGCGCGACTCCATATATGCCTCTGCCTCCTCGATCAACCCATCAGCCAGCATCTCGTCCGTTCTAGAGCGCGTCTCAGCCATAAACCTGTTGAAACTGAACTCTTGAGTGGGTCGTTCTGCCGAATCGTCGCCTTCATCCAGAGTCCTCGACGCAGTTTCCGGCCGCGTAGGTGCGACAAACGGCTCGCCGGTGATCTCGGAATACACTCGCAGCCCGACTTCCCTCCCGAAAATATCCGCCAGCGTCTCGTTAGTCGAACGTATATCACCATTCGAGAAGTAAGCCCTCCCGAGCGGGTGAAAAATCAGGTACGCGTGCAACCATTCGTGGGATGCCACAACAACCAGCCGTTTCAGGCCAGTTGTCGGTATCACGGTCGGATAGCTGGCCAGTCCGCCAGTTTGCAGGACGATAGCGGAAATATCGCTTAAATCCGATAACTCGTCTTCGATTCTCGACATATCATCCACCGGAATATCGGGATCGATCAATACGTCTTCGATCCTGAAAATCTCGTCACGCCGTGAAGTCACCAGCAGCTTCGGTGGGTTGTCGATCCGGAAGTCGACTGGTGGCCAGAAGAACGATCCGATCAGACCGATCTCATCCGACCTCACCACCTCGGTGATGATCTGTTCGAGATACTCCTCGATACCGTCTCGCAGCCCATCTCGCTCGTCGATCAGTCGATCGACATCTCTCTGTGCCGCCACGACAACCAACTGGTCGGGAACTTCAGTCGAACTCACTCGATTCAACTCATCCCTCGCCGCACGCAGCTCATCGACCAGCACAACATAGCGATCAAGCGCATCGAGTCGATCTTGCTCGCTCGTCGGAGTCCACGGCATGGCAGTCCAGATCCGGTGGCCCCACTTGTCGAAAAAGTTCTCGAACTCCCAGGCAACCAGCCCGTAGCCATACTCCAGCGATACCGCTGACGCCTCGGTGTCGAATCGCCTGTCGCCTACCGGAACCAGCCAACTCAACATCAACACCACCGTAAGAAAGCCACGAAACACCCACTTCGAACGACGACCGAGCGGGAACGTGACCAGCCACCGGGCAGCGTTGAACGCGACCAGCAGCAGCGAACCAATGATCCACATCAAAGCTCTATTCAAAGGTGCCAGTTGAGAGGTGGGCAAGCGACTTACCGTGGATTAGTGCAACAAAATTCGGGGTGGCACCATGAACGATACCGGAATCGACCCGTGTTCAACTTATACGTCGAATTCGCACGATACGGGCTTCGCACGTTCGATTCAGTCTAAGAACTCTGACTGAATATAGGTCTGGACTTACCGGGTTGCTAGTTTGCGGGGCGGGCCCAGAGTGTTTCGTACTGCTCGCCCATGATCAACTGAGCAAGCTCACGACGTTCGAACCGCACCAATTCATTGAACGCTCTGTCGGCGTCTTCGAGCGCATCGGTATAACCGGATTTTTCGATACGGTCGACGATCTTGCTCCAGAGCCCCGAAGTCTTCATCGCATCGACGTAGCCGACCCACGGAACAGCAACAATGTCTTGAGGTCGTGGAAGTCCAGGGCGCATCCGCTTGATAGTTCGGAGTCGATCTGCGATCGATCGCGCCATTGGAACAACTCGCACAAGTGCCGGTTCACCTTCCTTTTGCCGAACATCAATCACGATCGATTGCCCGAACTTAGGAAAAAACACGGCCAGCACATCGGAATTCGAAATGAACTTGAACACTCCGTCTACGCCGCTGCCGTACCCAAAATCCAATTTTTTTACCTCTCGTCGCCCGAGATACCACGAGCCACAGTGTCGGTCAGTTGGTTATCCGAGTGATTTTCAGTTTACCCCGATATTAAGGGCATCAGGCCTTAAGTTCACGCACAGTAGCAAGAAATGAGGGGAGCACTTTCTCCCAATCCCCGACCACCCCGAACCGTGCCTCTTTGAAAATGTTCGAGTCGGCATCTTTGTTTATGGCAACGATCGCCCGTGAGCTTGAACAGCCCGCCATGTGCTGGCTGGCACCCGATATACCGATTGCGATATAAACATCGGGACTGACCGATTTGCCGGTGAGACCGACTTGATGTGAATGGTCGATCCATCCTGCATCGCAAGCCGCTCGGGAAGCTCCGACCGCCCCATCCAGCGCTTGTGCGAGATCGGCAAGGACGCTGAAGGGCTCGGGGCCTCCCAGTCCTCTACCACCGCTGACAACGAAGTTTGCGTCTTCCAGACGTACCCCGTCACGAGCCTCAGACACTGTGTCGGTAACTGAAACGGTACGGCTGGCACGTTCGTTAGAAGCAAAAGCTTCAACTGCGGGTGATCCTGTTTCGCCATCCGGTTCGTACGCACCGGCCCGGAGCGTGACGATCGCCGGAGTTGACGAGATTTCAAACTCGGCAAGTGCGCTTCCGCCATAGACAGGCCGGGTAATTTTCACCGTCCCGTCAGCATTTGAAATCTCGATACAGTCTGACGCAAATGCTGAGTCAGACCTGAACGCCAATCGAGCGCCAACGATCGATCCGAAATCCGACTTGCCGAAGACTACGATGTCGGGTTTGGTCGACGAAACCAGTGCGGCGATATCAGTTGTTGCCTGATCGTAAACTCCGATGTCGGCATCGTCGATCGCGGATATTGTGACGATCTTCCCTACCGCCAGCGAAGTAACCGGCTCGGTTGCCTCGCCCGCGACTACCGCAGTGATCTCGGCACTCGTAAGGCCGTTCGCCGCTGTCACTGCCTGAAGGGTTGTCTGGCTGATCGCGCCCTGATCGTCGATCTCGGCTACTAATAGAACGGATGTCATTAGATCAGCTTCTCCTCACGTAGTCGCAGCGCAAGTTTCTTACCCGAATCAGCTTCATCTTCACCTTTTATCAACTCCACCTGCCTGTTCGATTCGGGTACGTAGAGCCTCTTCAACTCCAATCTGGGCGCAAGGTCGTCGGAAGTGAGTCCAATATCTCCCAACGACAGTATTTCGGGCTTCTTTCGACTTGCCTGCATGATTCCTCGCAGGTTCGGATATCGTGGTTCCCCGAGTTCGTTCGTGATCGTCAATATCGACGGAACTGGCGCCGTGATCATCTGGTATCCGTCCGGAATAACCCTCTGAAGCGATACTGAAGCGCCATCCATCTCGAGTTTCTGAACCAGTGAGACCAACGGCAGGCCCAGAACTTCCGCAAGCCCGAGTGCCACGTGTCCTTGATCCCAATCTGACGCCTGACGCCCACCAAGTATTAGGTCAAATGGGCCATCTTTTTCGATCACCGCCGCAAGCACTTTCACGGTCGCTGATGCGTCGAGCTTGTCAAGCCCGGCGTCGTCCACAAGCACCAATCGGTCCGCCCCCATCGCCAGTGGCTTTTTCATTGCGTCCATCACGAAGTCGCTGCCGACTGAAAGAACTGTTATTTCGACGTCTGCGCCAGAATCGCGGAGCCGAAGAGCCGCTTCGACTGCGTTTAGATCGAATCCGTTCACAACGGGTGGAACGCCGTTCGCCGGGATCACACTGTTGGTAGATTCATCTATCTTGAACTGGGACGGAGGTGTTTCAGGGTCTGGGACTTGCTTCGCTAGAACCACGATTCGAACAGTCAATTCTGTATTTCCTATTCCTGACATACGTCAGACCCGATCACATGCGGTCAACTAAGTACGGCAAACGAGCAGGGCGTAAAACACGATAATAGCGACTCGCTCCGCTCGCCGAAATCCGAGTAGTGACCTATAACATTACCGATCAATCGACACTTGCGGGTCTCCAATGACCGAACCCGCTGACTGGCTCTGAGTTTCTCGACCGAGGCGTATAACCTGTTTTGGATTCTGTAATCGCAGCGGCGAAATTGCTCGGAGTAGATCTCGACAGCAAACAGCAAGGGCAACTTCAACGCTATCGCGAGTTGATTGAACTGAGAAGCAAGCAGTTCAACCTCACGGGCCACAAGACCTGGGACAAGATACGGGAAGAGCTTTTCATTCGATCCTTGCGCGTTCTCACTCCTGCAGGAGGCAACGTACCCACCCCGGAATGGTTCGCTGGCAAACGTGCGATCGATGTCGGAACCGGCGCGGGAATCCCCGGCATCGTCCTGAAAATAGCCCTACCCGATCTACATATGACCCTGCTCGACTCGATCCAGAAGCGAACCAACTTTCTTATTGAAGTAGTCAATGAACTCGAACTGACGGGTCTCGAGGTGGTCAACGGTCGAGCAGAAGACCTCGCACAAGAAAGTGCCTATCGCGAAAAGTACGACCTTGTAGTTGCACGAGCGGTGGCGCGTCTCGCCGAACTTGCCGAGCTCACGATTCCATTCGCCAATATCGGTGGAACGGTGATCCTCCCTAAAAGCAAGGGTGTGGAAGATGAAGTCGCCGAGGCGTCAGCGGCGGCTGAGATACTCGGTTCCGCACCCGCAATTACGATCGAGGTGAACAAACCCGGAACTTCCCCACCCGACGATATGGTCTACTGGATGAAAATCTCTCCAACGCCGAGTGAATTTCCACGTAGAGTAGGTATCCCTCATCAATCACCTCTTGTCGAGCGTTCCGACAAGAGCGACTAGCCACCCTGAGTATCACGTTCGCACTCTCGAATAGATGACCGAGACAACGCCCAGCCAGTCACATAGTCCCGACGTTAACACCGAAGCGGGAATGCCAAGCGCAGCAACTCTGCGGCAACGAGTGCTATCTCTGCCCACGCTCATTGCAATCGTCATCGGCGCCATCCTGCTGGGATTTGCAATGTGGCGAATATTCGACTTCGAATGGGACGAAGTATGGAGCAACATCAAGAACGTCCATCCAGGAAAATACCTTCTGGCAGTTGCCCTCTACTACATGAGCTTCTGGTTCCGCGGCCTTCGTTGGCGACTGATCGCAAGAACTGCTGACATTGGTGGCGACAATGGTAAAAACGTTCCGGGCACGATCGTTCTTTCGGGAATAATCCTGATGGGCTGGTTTGCCAACTCGGTCGCGTTTCTTCGTTTGGGCGACGCCTATAGAGGCTGGGCGCTTGCGAAAGAAGCGAAGAGCGACTTCCCTTCAAGCCTCGGCACCGTGCTTGCAGAGCGTGTGCAAGATATGGCAGCCGTGCTGATACTCGTCCTATCGGCTGCAATCTGGCTCAGCATCGAAGGCGATTCGAAGGTTCCGGGCTGGGTAGTATTTGCCGCGTTCGCTCTGGTAGGTGCCCTGATTCTGGGCCTGCTCGTGATGCGAGTCGCCGGTGATGGTCTTTCCCGTCGACTTCCGGGCCGATTCGGAACCGCATTCATTAATTTCCGGCGTGGTACTCTGAGCAGCTTCTCAGGGCGTGATATCCCGCTTCAGCTCGTACTGGGCATCGTGGGATGGCTGCTCGAAATCGCGCGGTTCTACTTTGTTGCCGACGCGATGGACATAGATATCTCGTTTGGAATAGTGATGTTCGCAGCTCTGGCGAACGCCATGCTCACGACGATACCAACGCCCGGTGGTTTCGGATTCGTCGAGGGTGGGCTAACCGGCCTGCTAATCCTGTTCGGGCGCACCGACAACGAGGCAATCAGTCTGGTAGCGGTCGACCGGACGATCAGTTGGCTCAGCGTCGTGTTCTTTGGTGGAATCCTGTTCGTGGTCTGGCACGCTGTCAAAGCCAAAACCTCTACGAGCACCTCACCTTCGTCCGACGATTAGCCCATCCTCAGTTCGGAAAGTCGGCTAATATCGTCGCCCTACTGGCTGAATCTAATATCGCTGCGCCACTACGCAACAAGCAAAGGTCGATTCGAATGGCGGACAAGAAAAAAGTGCTCGTAACCGGGCTAAGCGGGCTCGTTGGAACCGCGATCAGAGGCGAATTCGAGAAGCGGTACGAACTATCGTCGCTCTCGCGTTACGGCACTGAAGGGCTTGACGATGCCCACAACTTCAAAGGCAACATCGCCGAACTTGAGACGATGATTCCGGCTTTCGAGGGCCAGCACACCGTTGTCCACCTCGCCGCCGACCGCAGCGCAAACGCCAACTGGGAATCAGCGCTTCGGAATAACTTTATTGGTGTCTACAACGTCTACGAGGCAGCAAAGCAGGCCGGTGTGAAGCGGGTCGTGTTCGGCAGTTCACAACATGCGATCGGCGGGTTCTATCAGGACGAGCCTTATAAGACGATTCTTGCCGGCAAGTTCGACGAAGTGAAGCGACCGTTTAAGCTGATCGACGAGACGGTTCCGATTCGTCCCGACGGCTACTACGGCGCTTCAAAGGCTTACGCCGAAGGACTCGGTAGCTACTACAGTGAGTTTCACGGTATCTCGTCGATAAATATCAGGATCGGTTGGACGATCTCGAACGACGACCCGACCACAAACGGCGGTGGGCTCGCAATGTGGTTGTCCCACCGAGATACCGCTCAGATTCACGTGAAAGCGGTCGATGCCCCTGATGACCTGATGTACACCGTCGTGTTCGCCATGAGCGACAACACATGGAACATTTTCTCGCTCGACAAAGCACGAGAAGTGCTCGGATACGAGCCACAGGACAATGCCGGCGAAATCCTGAATCTCGACCGTGCGATGCTCGAACGTGACGATACCGACTTCAAACAACACGAAGAAGACCCCGAAACGTACTAGCCACTGCACCTAGTCGAAAAAGGCGATATCACAGCCCCCCTGTGCTACGATTTTTTAGTTGGCCTTTGCAATAGCGTGCCTGCACGCTAGGCGAATTGCCCACCCCGCACACAAACGGGGCTGTAGCTCAATTGGGAGAGCGCTTCAATGGCATTGAAGAGGTAGAGGGTTCGAATCCCTCCAGCTCCACCAGCGAACTAATACGACAAGCCACTGAGAGATCGGTGGCTTTTCTGTTTTGTGGGGGATTTCACTTATCGTTCTCTGCGGTTCGATGGGACTGTCAGGATCCAGGTGAACCACTCGAATCACCGTCTGCACGTTCACGGGGAATTCCTGGATTAATCTCCTCTATATGCATCCCTGAGTGCCGACAGAAAACCGTGAACCCGGTCATGGCGTCGCAATTGGTTCACCGGATAACCGCACTGCAACGATGACCACAGACCGAACAATCGTCTATCCTCACAGCATGATGCTCCGAACTCAGTCCCACACTTCGCAAGGTACCGCACTCTGGCGCCGACTTCGAATTATCGTTCCTGCTTTCGCGGCCGTGATCGGAACGGGCACTGTCGGATACCTGCTGCTCGAAGAGGATTTCGGCTGGGTTGATGCCCTGTATCAATCCGTTATCACCGTGAGCACTGTCGGCTTCGGTGAAGTGCGCACGCTCAGCGACGCATCAAGGCTGTTCACCATCGTGCTGATTCTGCTCGGGGTTTCGGCATTCACTTACACGTTCAGTATCCTCGGCGAATACGTAGTCGCCGGAGAGTTCAGAGGATCGGTCAGGGCAAGAAAAATGCGTACTAAAATCTCGGGTCTGTCAGGTCACACAATCCTTTGCGGCTATGGACGAATCGGTGCCAGGATTGTCCATGAGCTTCGATCAGTCGACCAGCAGATAGTGGTTATAGAAAGCGACCCTGCGGTGGCTGAGAACTTGAAGAGTTCAGGACTGCTTTCGGTTACCGGTGACGCGGGTGATGACAACACTCTGCAGGACGCCAATATCGAGAAAGCAAGCCGCCTGATCGCCGCCACCGGATCCGACGCTACGAATCTTATGATCTCTCTATCGGCAAGGGCGCTCAATCACGAAATCTTCATCGTCTCACGTGCCGATGACGAAGGCAGCGAGCAAAAGTTGCTCAAGGCAGGCGCCAACCGGGTGGTTCCGATATACCGCTCGACCGGTCGGCGAATGGCGCAGCTTGCGATGCGACCCCATGCAGTTGAGTTCACCGATATTGCGCTCGGAGATCAGGAAATCGAACTGTCTATCGAAGATCTCCGCGTTCATGCCGGAGCACTTCTCGATGGCGCAACACTCGAACACTGCCTGACACCCGAAGGCGGCAACTACATGGTTATCGCTATAAAGCGAGTGAGTGGCGCTCTCGAACTGATGCCACCACCAACGGCTGCATTGGCTGCGAACGATGTAATAGTCGTGTTTGGCACTAGAGAGCATTTCAGTGAACTGGAATCACACACCAAGTCACCAGCTAGATAAACGACATCGCGGGCAAGCGTGCGACCGAAACGTCGACCAGCCGATCCCCGGCGATGAGCCTCGACACCATGTTCTGCAAGACCCGTTCACGTGTGCATTTGTGAATATCCGTAACCTTTGTGAATTTTCTCACAATTGCCACACGCCTCCAGCAAATTCCTCACACCACCAGATGAAATCATCGAAGGATGAGCACACGATACTCCATCTTCCGAATGCGCCCGTCTGAACTACTTATCGAAGTGGAGATGACGATCAAATCTGCTATCGATGAGTTCGAACAACACCGCCCGATGGCCGATGTGATCGACAGGGTAGAACATGGACTGCTCACGCGGCACCGCTGGCTGGTAGCGGCCGGTGCAATACTCATCCAGATGTCACTCGGTGCGATCTACGCCTGGGGAGTGTTCACGGGTGAGCTAACCAGCGAAGATGGAGGCTTCGGATTCACCGCTACGCAAACCCAGTGGATCTTCTCTGTCGGCCTTGCGTCGTTTGCAGCGATGATGCTCGTTGCAGGAAAGGCCGTTGCGTCTATCGGACCCCGGCCTGTCGCCATAATCGGGGGAATCCTTCTGGGTACGGGCTACGGCATCGCCGGATTCTTTGGTCAACATTTCTGGGTGCAGGTCCTCTCGATCGGCGTGCTGGGCGGAGCGGGGATCGGGCTTGCCTATGTCGTGCCCATTGCCGTCGGAGTTCGCTGGTTCCCAGACAAAAAGGGCCTGATGACCGGATTTGCAGTAGCAGGGTTCGGATTTGGGGCGCTGCTCTGGGTACAGCTTGCCGGCGACTGGGGCAATCTCATCGAGCGATACGGCGTACTCAATACCTTCCTGATCTACAGCGTAATCTTCGGAGTTCTTGTTCACATCGGTGGCTTGTTGATGACCTACCCTCCGGATGGCTGGAAACCCAGCGGATGGAACCCTCCTGCTACCCAGTCCAACCGTGAAGCGGTTCATGAATTCTCGCCGCACTCCATGCTTGCTCGACCGCAGTTTTACACTCTCTGGCTATCGTTCGTATTCCTCGCACTGGCAGGTCTGATGCTGATCGGCATCAACAAGCTTTACGGTCGTGACGCTCTCATCGAAAGCGGCGCATTTACCGATCTCGCCGCCGCCGGTGCCGCTGCATCTACCGCCTATGCGGTTGCATTTGCGCTTTCGAACGGACTCGGGAGAATCGGTTGGGGGTTCGTCGCCGATCGAATCGGGTGGCGCCGGTCGATGATAATCATGGCAGTCACGCAGAGCGTACTCATGATCAGCTTCTACTACATGGGCGGGTCGCTGGTCGCCCTCTATGTGTTCCTGGCGCTCACCGGATTCAACTTCGGCGGAAACTTTGCCCTGTTCCCTCTCGCCACGGCGAGTTGGTTCGGGGTGAAGAATCTTGGAATCAACTACGGCCTTATGTTCTCTGCGTACGGCATCGGTGGAATCGTTGGTCCGATCATGGCGGGTATGTTCAAGGATGCAGGAGCCGATAAAGGCTTGAGCGTCTGGCTGGCGCCATTCATAATCGCCGGGGTGCTCTGTCTGGTTGCGGGCGTGCTAGTTGCAACCTCGAAAGAACCACGCCCTGAAACCGTTGCCGAGCCGGTTCCGGCTTAGCAAAACTTTTTTCGATCTGTATCCTTCCCGTGAAATCGTGCAACCGCTCGGAACGACGTAACATCCGAAGCGGCGCTGGAAAGAAGCGAGGCACGAATCACGGGTATGAAGCCCGTGTGTGATGCGAGTATTTAGGTAACTGGAGACACTGATGTCTGATTCGGAACTTTACCCACCTTCGGAATCGTTCGCTGCGAACGCTCACATTAAGAGCTTCGACGAATATAAAGCCGAGTACGAACGCTCGATCTCCGATCCCGACGCGTTCTGGGCCGAGAAGGCATCCGAGTACCACTGGTTCAAGAAGTGGGACACGGTACGAAGCTTCAACTACGACGTCCGCAAAGGACCCGTCGATATCAGGTGGTTCGATGGCGGCCAGACAAACATCGCCTACAACTGCCTCGACCGTCATCTCGACTCCCGTGGCGAGCAGACTGCGATCATCTGGGAAGGCAACGAACCGGGTGAAGAACGAACGATCACCTACAAAGAACTACACACCGAAGTAAGCAAGTTCGCCAACGTCCTGAAATCACGCGGCGTAAAACGCGGCGACCGGGTATCGATCTACATGCCCATGATCCCCGAACTCGCGGTCGCCATGCTCGCCTGCGCCCGAATCGGGGCCATTCACTCGATCGTGTTCGGCGGATTCTCTGCCGACGCTCTTGCCGATCGTATCGTCGATGCCACCTGCACGACTCTCATCACCTGCAACGGCACCCACCGCGGTGCCAAGCCGGTCGAGATGAAGACGGTCGCCGACGAGGCGATGGCAAACGCCGAAGCGAAGATGGGCGTGCCTGTCGATACCTGCATCGTTGTCGAGCGCATCCCCGGCAGCAAGGGCGTCGAGCACGAGATGAAAGATGGCCGTGACCTCTGGTACGCCGATGTGATGGCAGATGCCAGCGCCGAGTGCGAGGCGGAGCCAATTGAGTCGGAAGACCCGCTATTCATCCTCTACACATCAGGCTCAACCGGACAGCCAAAAGGAGTGCTCCACACCACTGGCGGCTACATGGTGTACGCCTCGCAAACCCACAAGTACGTCTTCGACTACCACGACGGCGATATCTACTTCTGCACCGCCGACATCGGCTGGGTCACAGGCCACTCCTACATCGTCTACGGCCCACTCGCCAACGGTGCCACGACGATCATGTTCGAGGGAATTCCGACCTATCCCGCGCCCGATCGTTTCTGGCAGATCGTCGAAAAATGGGGCGTGAACCAGTTCTACACTGCGCCCACTGCTATTCGCGCCATTGCATCGCTTGGCGACGACTACCCCGACAAGTACGACATGCCTTCTTTGCGGCTGCTCGGATCGGTTGTCGAACCGATCAACCCCGAGGCGTGGCGCTGGTACAACACGCACGTCGGAAAGAGACGCTGCCCGATTGTCGATACCTGGTGGCAGACCGAAACCGGTGGAATCCTAATCACCCCATTGCCGGGCGCAGTTCCAACCAAGCCCGGTGCGGCGACCATGCCGTTCTTCGGTATCGAACCCGAAATCCTCGATCCCGAAAGCGGTAAGCCGCTCGAAGGCAATGGAGTTTCCGGTGTGTTGGCGCTGAAAGCGACGTGGCCGGGACAGATGCGAACGCTGTACGGCGATCACAAGCGATTCGAAGAAACCTACTTCGACATGTACAAGGGCTACTACTTCACCGGCGATGGCTCGACCCGTGACGAGGATGGCTACTACTGGGTCACCGGACGTGTCGACGACGTTATCAACGTATCGGGTCACCGAATGGGCACAGCCGAAGTCGAAAGCGCACTCGTGCTGCACGAAGCGGTCGCTGAAGCTGCTGTCGTGGGCTTCCCGCACGACATCAAGGGACAGGGCATCTACGCCTATGTGACCCTGAACGTCGGACAGGACTACACCGACGACCTGAAGCAGGTTTTGCGGGCGCAGGTTCGTCAGATCATCGGACCCATCGCCTCACCTGACGTCATTCACTGGGCACCCGCCCTCCCAAAAACACGCTCTGGCAAAATCATGCGCCGCATCCTGCGAAAAATCGCCACCGACGAAATCGACACCATAGGCGATACGTCTACGCTGGCGGAGCCTGAAGTTGTCGACGACCTGATAGTGAGAAAGGGCAAGTAGCAAGTAGCGACTCAAATGCCATCTTGAGCCAGTCGAAGGACGGCACGCGAGCCAGCAACCGTGCCCACGGACCAAACAGTCCTCTCTCCCAGGTCGGGAGGGAGTTAGAGGGTGGGTCGCATGTGCCGCGCGACCAAGTCATCCGATGACGCCCGGAGCTAAACGCCACGCCCGGAGTCTAAAAACGAGAAACATTATGACCGGATACATCACAAACATAGAAGAAGAAACCCTCAACAACGAGAATTTCAGGAAAGTCCTTCACACGGCTGAAAACAGCCAGTTGGTAGTGATGAGCCTCCTGCCAGATGAGGAAATAGGCTCCGAAGTCCACGACCTCGACCAGTTCATCCGCATCGAAGCAGGAGAGGCACTCGTCATCCTCGACGGGGATGAAAGCCGGGTGAAAGACGACTGGGCAGTAGTCATCCCCGCAGGTACGCTCCACAACGTAATAAACCGTTCTTCTACGGAAAAACTGAAGCTCTACACAATCTACTCACCGCCCGAACACCCCGCCGGAACCATCCACAACACCAAAGCCGAAGCCGACGCCGCAGAACACCACTAAACGAGTTGTACGGGGAGCAAACGTCCCCCTTCCTTTGGGAAGGGGGACAGGACAGGTTCCAGATGTCCCCAAACGTTGGGCCGAGATCTTGTCCGCTCGATAGCGGAATTTTTCGTACTTGCGCCCTGTTGCGTTTAGCTCCGGGCATCCCGATGGGATCGGGATCTGGTCGATTCCAGAGCCTGTTGAACGTTGTCGCGTTCGTACTTCGCAATCGCCCACCCTCTAACTCCCTCCCAGGTTGGGAGGGAGGACAAAGGCTGCGGGCACGGACGATGTTTTGCCGTTTTGTCAGCAGCAGCGGTCTGACCTTTCGCGAGGTCATGGAGCGTTACGAAACCTTTGGGCTGTTCGGCCGAACGGTCGCAGGTTTCGTTGCTGTTACTGATCAGGCTCTGACAATTCTGAAAATTGGTCAAGTGCCGATGTCACAGACTCCTCGGGTTGAACGAATACCATCGAGGAGTCTGTCTGACAGCGTGGCAAACAACGGCAAAACTGGCGGTACGCAGCGTTCGTTTCAGACTGGGGCAGCACGAACCCCGCACCAGATCCCTCGACTTCGATGACTCCGCTCGGGACGCATGACACGGGAGACGACGATTGCCTGCGGACAATGCATTTTGCAGCAATCAACCCTCATACCGTCCGCCGATTTTCATCGGGATAAACTCTGCGACAGCGAAGCGGAGGGAACTTCGGTTGGGCTGGCCCAAGGCGAGCGACACATCGCCCGACCTCTGAATGGATCTGTAGCGCCCTCGTCATCAGCACGCTCTAAACCCGCTCCGGCAAAATAATGGGCCGCATCCTGAGAAAAATTGCCCCAGACGAAATCGCAGCGACAGGCAACATGTCTACGCTAGCTGTACTTCCCACGAACGTTGTTTACAGCCTTGAGGCAGGGGTGGCTCCGTCTATACCGCCGTGTGGACGGTGGTGATTGTAGCGGTACAGGAAGCCGGGCAGAGCTGCCAGCCGTTCTTCGTTCGAGA
>JAJRZP010000039.1 GCA_024275195.1 Chloroflexota bacterium
AGCGATCACGAGCGGATACGCACCGCTTGGTGCCGCGATCGCGACCAAGAAGATTGCCGATGTATTTGTTGGCGGCCCGAACGAAACGTTCAAGCACCTGATCACGTTTGGCGGTCACCCGATCGCGGCTGCTGCTGCGCTGGCGAACTTGAGGATATTCGAGCGAGAAGATCTTGTGGGCAACTCAAAGCGTATGGGTACGTATCTCTACGAGCAGCTACAGGGGCTGTTCAGCCACGAGATCGTTGGGGATGTTCGAGGCGGTCTGGGTTTGCTGGCAGCGGTAGAGTTGGTTGCCGACAGGGGCACCAAAACACCGTTCCCTGCTGAGGCTGGACTGGCGAAGAAACTGCCCAAAATGTTGTTTGACCGGAACATCGTTACTTTCCGGGCTGGCGATGTGATTTCGATCTGCCCGCCGCTCTCCATCAATAAGGATGAGATCGACTTCATTGTGAGTGCAATTGACGGCGCTCTCGATGAACTTGAAACCGATCTCGGCATTTAGGTGACGTAAACGTTTGTTGACCGGTAGCGTTTACCCTCAAAGTTTGGTATCGTGCCGGTCACTTCTGGCGGTTCAATGTTTGATCCGTCGGGTCTAATTTGGAATTTGATTACGAGTTGTTGGAGTGACGACCGAGCAGATGGCTCAAGGGTCGCGGCAGCTAGTACAGGGGACTCAGAATGGTAGAATCCACCGACACTACGGTTGAAGAGAAGGAAGAAGTTTCTTCTGAAGCTGTGGCTGTGGACACTGATGGCTTCGGCACCAGTGCAGTGAGCGAAGAAGTGGTTCTGGAAGTGAAAAACCTCCAGACACATTTCACTACCCGCTGGGGAACGGTGAAAGCTGTTGACGGCGTTAGCTACCATGTGAAGCGAGGCGAAACCCTCGGAATCGTTGGTGAGTCGGGGTCGGGTAAATCAGTTACCGCTCTGTCGCTCATGCGGCTCGTTCCCTCGCCTCCGGGTAAAATTGTCGACGGAGAAGTAATTCTTGGCGGTCGCAACCTGCTGGAACTATCCGAAAACGATATGACCGAGGTGCGTGGTGGAGAGATCTCCATGATCCTTCAAGACCCTATGCAGGCGTTGAACCCGGTATTCAGTATTGAGAACCAGGTTGGCGAAGCGATCAAGATTCACCAGAAGCTCAAAGGGCAGGCGCTCTGGGACAAAGTAGTCGACTCGCTCCGCAAGGTCCGAATCCCTGCTCCCGAGACGCGTGCCAAAGACTACCCTCACCAGCTATCTGGCGGTATGCGCCAACGTGTTGTTGGCGCTATCGGAATCTCATCGTCTCCGGTGGTAATCATCGCCGACGAGCCGACCACGTCGCTCGATGTGACGATCCAGGCGGCTTATCTGCGACTACTTCGCCAGATTCAGCAGGAAGAGGGTGTAGGAATTATCTTCATCACCCACGACTTCGGAATCGTGGCGAAAATGTGCGACCGTGTTGCGGTCATGTACGCAGGTCGAATAGTCGAAGTTGCCGATGTACGCACAATTTTCGACTCACCGCTTCACGAGTACACGAAAGCATTGATCAGTTCAGTGCCGAAGCTGGAAGAGAAAACAGGTCGCCTCCCTCAGATCGAGGGTCAGCCACCACTTCTCTACAACCTGCCTCCTGGCGATGCCTTCGCACCGCGATCTACTCTGACCTTCACGCCTGCAGATGCCTTGCGTCGCCCACCGCTGGTCGAGGTTGAACCTGAACATTGGGTACAGCTTTCGAAGAGTTCAGTCGCTGATTACGATAAGTACGCACATTTGATGCCCGACGCAGATGCCGAATAATCGGCAACACCTGAATTTTGATCCACGAGAATCGGTAACGACACATGACAACTGCTGAAAACGTATCCATACCCTCCGCACCAGGTATCAACCCGAGTTCAGATGCGATAATTTCCATTCGAAATCTTCGCAAGTGGTATCAGGTTGGCGGAGGTTTTATGGGCTTCGGTAAGAAAATCTTCCTGAAGGCTGTAGATGACGTTAGCTTCGACATCGAACGTAACAAGACGTTCGGGCTCGTTGGCGAATCGGGTTGTGGCAAGACCACGACCTTGAAGCTGCTGCTCGGTCTTGAGAAGCCGACTGGCGGTCAAATCTTCTACGAAGGCGACGATGTTGCCACGATGTCGAAGGCCGGTAAGACGGAGTTTCGGCGATCGGTACAGGCAGTGTTTCAGGACCCCTGGTCTTCACTGAACCCACGCATGCGCGTGCGCTCCATTGTCGGTGAGCCACTTGAAATAGCGACAACAATGACAAAGGCTCAGATTGCAACACGTGTTGGCGATCTGCTTAGCGAGACGGGTCTAAACCCGTATCAGGCAAACCTCTACCCGCACGAATTCTCGGGTGGGCAGCGGCAGCGAATCGGCATTGCCCGTGCGCTGGCACTCAACCCGAAGGTAATGGCGCTCGACGAACCCGTATCTGCACTCGACGTTTCGATTC
>JAJRZP010000040.1 GCA_024275195.1 Chloroflexota bacterium
CGCACGCGGCGAGTGCCCCGAGGACTAATAAACTCATCAGGACAAGCAGCGTTGCTCTGATGAGCCGGATCTGATTCATTTTTCCTTGCCTTGTATTCGTATTCTTGGCGCCGTTACCCGCCAGATTCCCAGATTCTAAGGCAAAGCAGGGTATGTCGGCGTCGAAAAGGCAGCTATCAGTTCAAAGGTGCGGTGCTGAATATCACCTGGAACGGCCGACAGTAGATCATTACGGCGTTGTAAGCCGAAATATCGGTATCTGCGGGTATCGGATAGTTCTGGTTACCTATGTTGCCCTTTAGCTGCCCAAGTTCGATATAGCCCTGTGCCTTATCTCGTCCTTCTGGATCGACCATCAATAAAACCCGTAGATCAGGGCCATTGGTCACCTTGAAGTTCTCGAGTCGAAGAACGTTTGAATCGTCTTCTAGACGATAAATCGTTGCCTCACCACTCCCCCGGTAAGATGGTTCTTCATCCCGGAATGTGCCAGAAATCAAACTGACTGTAGAAGGCATCGACATTTCAGGGGTCATGCTCTCGGTCGTCTGGGACTCGATCTTCGAGGCAGTTTCCATCATCGATTCTGCCTCGACCTGCGTTATTCCCTCTGGAATGGTCGCACTCGCAGTAAGTGGGAATTCTTCGTTCGCTACCTTGTCGATAAACAGTGGCGATCCTAACCACCATGCCAGCCATAGGGCCGGTACAGCAAGAACAAGTGCGGTTCCGAGTGCAATTCTGGAAATCCGCTTTCGTTGGGGAGTGGCATTTGCCCAACTCCAGCCCTTATTCACGATGCTCACGAATCTGTCCTTTCGTTCGTCTCGTCTGGTGACTATCTACGTTATCAGGCATCCAGTAGACGCAATGTTGCGGAAAATTGTCACCCAGGACTAAAAATGTTGCCGTATGGTTTTGGCATGAATTCATCAACATACACGGTGAGATTGATCATCTTTGCAGTACTGGCGCTAACCGTTGTTGGCGCAGTCACCTGCGTTAGCGGTGGTGAAGGAGATTCGAAATCTGGCGATGAACAGATTGGGGAGGCCGACGGGTCGTTGTCGCCCTCGGATGATGGAAAACTTCCCGGACGTGTTCTCGGAAATCAGACTCTCGGAATATGGCCTCAGGTTTGGTCGCAGCATGCACCCGGAGTTCGAAGCTGGGAGTACAAGGTCAACTGTGGTGAGGCAATCTCCCATAATGAGCCATGTTTCCTTACTGATTTGACTTCAGTAGTCGTGATGACACCATCGGGCAAGTTGATTGAACTCGAAAAAGATTTTAATACCAACGAGTTTTCAGGCGAAATAACCCGCAGATGGGTTTTGTACGGCCCAGAGGACGGCGATTTGCCTGAAAAGGGTGACTACGTGTTCAGTTACCACCGTGGGACTGAACTCCTTTACGAACAGATTGTGCCTTACGACTCGGGTGTGATTTCGTACCCGACCGGCGTCGAGTGGAAGCGTTCCGGAAGAGACCTGATCGTTGAGTGGGATCCGCCCTCTGAGGTTGCCGAAGGGATGAGCTACAAGGCAATAATCTGGCAGGTTGGAGATACACCCGAACTTTTCATCTCTCGGGAGTTCAACTGGGATGATGATTCCGGCGAATTACGTGACGTTCCAATGATCGTAGGCGGCGAGTACTCTTTGAACGTCGCAGTATTTTTCGACGATGGTTACGCCTACTCAGAGTATGTGATCTTCGAATGGCCTGAACCCGGCGGCACCGGCTACTAGAGGCAGGTGCTGGGTATGCCGACGATGGTGGTCGATAATCCGAATCCGAGCGCGTCCCCGCAGCAGATCCCTCGACTTCGAAGACTTCGCTCGGGACGCGTTCGGACTTTCGTTTGCTCCGGGCGTCATCGGATGACTTGGTCGTTAGTTGCAATCTACCCTCCCTCGGTCCCTCCCGAAGGAGGGAAGGCAGGACAGGCGGCATCCCCGCACCGGATCACTCGACTCCGCTGACTTCGCTCGGGACGCGTTAGGTAGCCCTCCGCGCTCCATGTTCGTTTCGTATAGACTCTGCGACCATTCATGGTTTCGTAGTCATTTGACTGCTCGGAGGCACTTTATGGCAGATTCTGCGTACGGTTCAGGCGATTATGTGTATGAACTGGTTCCCGACTGGGCAAAATTGCCCAACGGTTGGGTGTTCACTCAGGTCGCTGCCGTTGCGGTCGACAAAGACGACAATGTCTATGCGTTCAACCGATCCGAACACCCGGTAATCGTTTTCGATCGAGATGGCAATTTCATCAAGTCGTTCGGAGAAGGTAGCTTCACGAGCGCTCACGGAATGTGCTTTGCAAACGATGGCACGTTGTGGCTGGCCGATAACGGTGACCACACCGTGAAGCGTTTTTCTACCGACGGTGAACACCTGCAAACGCTAGGAAACCTGAATGTTGCCGATGAAACCGGAGGGCCGTTCAACAAACCGACCGATGTAACAGTCTCGACGAACGGCGACGTTTACGTTTCAGACGGATACGGCAACACTCGGGTACACGTCTTCTCCGATTCTGGAGCTTATAAATTCGGCTGGGGACAGACGAATGGCCTGCCGGGGGTCTGGGATGGCGACTTCAACCTGCCACACAATATTTGGATTCATAAAGATGTCGTCTATGTTGCCGATCGTGAGAACCACCGTGTACAACTATTCGATCTTGAGGGTAGACACAAGAGCACATGGACTGATTTCATCCAGCCAACGGATATCTACATCGATGACAACGACATCGCTTACATAGGTGAGTTACGGAATCGAGTTTCAATCGCTGACCTGAACGGGAACGTACTCTCTCGTTGGGGCAGGTTCCCGTCGAAGGAACCGGGACAGTTCTTCGCTGCACACGGAATCTGGGCCGACTCACATGGCGATGTCTATGTTGGTGAAGTTCTGGAAGGGCAGCGCCTGCAAAAATTCCGATTGGTTCGGTAGAACGCGATGCTGGCTGAACCATGCCGGTACGGTCGATTCCGAACTCAGATGACCAATCGCCAGTTCATTCATACCCGATCAGTTCGTATACTCGTTAGATGTTTATCGGCAATGTCGAAGTAAAAGGACTGGCGCGGCTGGCGCCAATGGCTGGGATCTCCAATGCGGCGTACCGCACAGTGGCGCGTGAGTGCGGTAGCGCTCTGACGACGAGTGAAGAAATAGACGCTACAGGTCTTACTCGCAAGAATACGAAGACCCGGTACGACATTGCCAAGTACCTGCCGGAAGAGAAGCCGATTGCGCTCCAAATTCTTGGTGCAGATGCTGAAACACTGGTTCCGGGAGCTCAGTGGCTGCAAGATCAGGGTGCCGACATCATCGACTTGAATATGGGTTGCCCCGTTCAGAAGATCACAAAAACGGGTCGTGGTTCAGCGATGATGAAAGATGTAAGAAAGACGGCCACAATTCTTGCCGCGATGCGGAAGGTGTTGACCGTACCGTTCACGATAAAGATTCGCAGTGGTTGGGATGAAAAGCATCTGAACGCCGTTGAAGTGGCGAAAATGGCCGAGGACGTTGGCATTGACGCGATAACGGTCCACCCTCGCACGCGCTCCCAGCAGTTCACAGGACTTTCAAAGTGGGACATGATTGCCCAGGTCGTCGATGCCGTAGATATTCCGATCACAGGAAACGGTGACGTGAAATCTATGTCCGATGCCCGTCGCATGCGAGACGTGACCGGCTGTGAGTCGGTGATGATCGGGCGCGGAGCTATGGGCAAGCCGTGGGTGTTCGATGAATCGTTCGAATATCTATCGCCCGAAGGTAAGTACGAGTACCAAACTCGGGTGATCAACCGCCACATGCCGCTGATCATCGAGCACTTCCCTGAAAAGGTTGGGCTCATCCAGATGCAGCGCCATCTATCGTGGTATGCCGGTGGGAGGGATCGAGTGCGATCGTTCCGTGTCGAGCTGTTTGGCGCTCGGACGTACGAGGAGACTCGTGATGTCTTTGATCGATACTGGGCAACAGTGGACCCAGCAGTTTCCGAGCAACCGAAAGTAGCCGCCGTTTAGCAAAGGCGGGATGCCGCCCCTGCCTCAGCGAAAAAGAACGGGACCGGCTTGTCGCTCCCGCGAACCATCGTCATGTCCCCCTCCGCGCTGCACCGTTGGTTGTGGACGCTCATCCCACATCAGCCTGCTTACTAAATGTGGGTTGAATCGCCTACACCGTCGGTAGCGGCATATCGTCGCCGGTTTCGTCCTGCCAGACTCGGATACGCGCTGCCATCTGGCGAATACGGTCTGCGTGCTCCGGTCTGTTGAACAGATTATCGAGTTCGGCTGGATCGTTGTTCAGGTCGTACAGTTCGCATTGATCGCCTGGAGAGAGATTGAGTTTCCAGCGATCCCCTGTGACAACACCTCGCCACGGCACAGACACCATACGGTTGATTTCAGGCGAACCAAGATTGCGATCACCCATACCGTTCCATTGGATGAACACATCGTTGTCGGCGAGATCTTCCTCGCCGCGAAGCACCGGTCGCAACGATTTACCTTCGAGATGATCGGGTATCTCGCTGCCTGAAAGATCAAGTAACGTCGGTACAAGGTCGACCTGACCCACCGAACCTGCAATTCGCTGCTGCTGGTCGTTGTTCATCCACGGAATGTACATCAGGAACGGAACGTTGGATGCCTCTTCGTACAGAGAGCGCTTTTCGAGCATCCCGTGATCGCCAGCCATCTCACCATGCTCACTTGTAAAGACGATGATCGTATTGTCGGCCTGCCCGCTCTCTTCGAGCGATTCAAAGATCTTCCCGAGCTGGTTGTCGACGAGAGTCACGTTCGCAAAGTACTGTGCGCGGAGTTTCCGGAAACCCGCCTCTGTCGTCGTGTCGTGATCGTCACCACCGGCCTCTCCCAGCGGATTGTTCCCGCCACCCATGTAGTAGTCCGATCGCAGTCGATTCACGAGCGAACCAGAGTCTGGATGCTTTCTAAATCCGGGACCAACCACGATCTCATCCGGGTCATACAGACCGTTCAAAGGGCCGGTGTACGGTGGGTGTGGTTCAAAGAAGTTCACATACAGCAACCACGGCTGCGCGGCATGTCTCCCGTCGGGATACTCGCGAATGAATTTTGAGGCGGTATGGCCGAGGAATGCGGCCTGTGTCTGCTCTTCAGTCAGTTCGGCACCGCCGACCCAGCCTTCATAGGAAACCTGCATTGATGGCGGCTCGACCCCGTGATCGCGCAGCCACTGGTTATAAGGAGCCTCCTGATAGCGGTACTCCTTACGAGTTATACGTACTCTCTGGAAATCTTCGACCGCTTCCCATGTGTCGAAACCGTGCTGAGCGGTCATATCGTCGCCGAGGTGCCACTTGCCCATATGAGCGTTGTAGTACTCGTCAGAGATCATGTCGCCCATCGTCGGGATATCACGTGACAGTGGAATGTTGTTGCGCTGGAGACCGGTTGCGTACGGGTAGAGACCGGTCATGATCGATGCTCTTGCCGGGGTGCATACCGGCTGTGTGACGTAGGTGTTTTCGAATACGAAGCTCTTGTCGGCGAGCCTGTCGAGGTTCGGTGTCTTGATCCAATCGTTCCCGTACGCGCGCATCGAATCTTTACGTTGTTGATCGGTGAGGATGAATAGGATGTTGGGTTTGCGGTCTTGCATCGTTCAGCTTTGCCTGCGGAGGAAATCCTGCGTCGGTCTCATGTTTATCGTGAGAATAAAAGAGTCAGCGGTCTGGGTGTTACCAGCCAGCAGAAGGGTACGGCATCCCCGCTCGCGCGCAACTGCGACCGAGACTATTCTCGAACTATGGCTCTACTTCTTCACGAACAACTCGAAACCGACAGAACACGTCTGACGCCACTCACGACTGAGCTAGCCGATGGAATGATGGCGCGTGATCACGCACTGCTCGAATCAGAGTCCCGGCTCAAGTTCCCGAACCCGTTCCAGGTACCGCCCATGATGGACGACTTTTTGCCAGCCGTTGCACAGCGGCTGCGATACGAACCCGGGCAGGTCGGTTGGTGGGGATGGTTGTTCTACGACAAAGAAACCCGCTCGGTGCTCGGGTCGGTTGGCGTAAGCGGCCCGCCAGACGAGGCCGGCGGGGTTGGAATCGCCTTTTCGGTTTATCCTGACTATGAGAATCAAGGTTACACGAAGGAAGCAACAAAGGCGGTCGTTGACTGGATACTCACACAACCGGATGTGAAGTCGTTACGGATGACAATTCGACCCCGTAACTTCGCGGCAGTTCGAATCGCACAGCACTGTAAGTTCGAGCTGAAAGGCACCGTTGTCGATCAGATTGTTGGGGAAGTCCATCTGTACGAGGCGAAGGCACGGGTAATCGTTCCTCCGCCCTCAACTCTGGTTTGATCTCACGAAATTCCGTTCACCCTTCGTGACCTGAAGCTGTCCAGCCAATAGAATCTCTACATCGTCTTAATCACGACTGCGGCTGATCGATCAGATTTCGCCGGTTCAGGAGATTCAGTTGACCGACAAGCCAGCGGATACGTCAAAGGTGACGTTCGTCGCCAGTGCCACTAAGAAGAAACGTGAAACCCGTCCGTGGGGCTCGTATGAAGTGCTAACGAGTGGCCCCGGATTTCAGACAAAACGTCTGACCGTGAAGGCTGAATCTCGACTATCGCTTCAGTGGCATCGACACCGCGACGAAACGTGGGTTGTGGCGCGTGGAACGGCGAAGGTGACGGTTGGCGAAGAGCAGTACACGCTCGGACGTGGCGAGACGATGTTCGTGGCTCGCAACATTCATCACCGAATCGAGAACATATCTTCGGTCGAGCCACTCGAGATAATCGAAGTGCAGACCGGTGACTATCTCGGCGAAGACGACATCGTCCGAGTAGAAGACGACTTCGGCCGGGCTGAGTAGGGGTTGGAGAAGGTGCCATTGCGGGCGAATTAGCATGCGGGATGTGGTAGCTTTTGTCGATGGTCGTTAACCAATCAGAAGTTCGTCAACCAATAACCATCCGCGAATTCGTTTACGGGAATTCAAAATTAGTGGAACAGGACTGTCTAGTCTGGTTGTCCCAGCAACCTTCAAACAGCATCCATGCGGTAGTCACCGATCCACCGTACGGACTACACGAATATTCAGACGAGCAGCAAGATAAAATGCGTTCTGGTAGAGGTGGTGTCTGGCGGATACCTCCGTCATTCGATGGGAATCAGAGATCTCCGATCCCCCGTTTCACCGTTCTGTCTGATAATCAGATAAATCATATAACCGAGTATCTCGGCGATTTCGCGTCTACGCTAATCCGTTGTCTGGTGCCGGGTGGGCACATGTTAGTGGCGAGCAATCCTCTCTTGTCAGACCGAGTTGCGACGGCATTACGTACGGCCAAAATGGAGAAACGCGGAGAGATCATTCGTCTTGTGCAGACGATGCGAGGTGGTGACCGTCCCAAAGGACACCATGAAGAGTTCCCCGATGTTTCTGTGATGCCTCGCTCGCAATGGGAACCTTGGCTGTTGTTCAGGAAACCGTTTGCCGGAACAGTTGCTCAGAATCTTGACTCGTGGGGTGTCGGTGCGCTACGCAGACGGGAGGATGGGCTTCCGTTCGGCGACGTGATTAAATCATCTCCGACGAATAAACGGGAACGACAGATTGCGAACCATCCGAGCCTGAAGCCGCAGAAATTCATGCGTGAGGTCGTACGGGCTGTGTTGCCTTTGGGTCACGGAGTAGTTTTCGATGCTTTTGCTGGTTCAGGATCAACGTTGGCAGCGGCACATTCGATCGGGTATCAATCAATTGGGTGTGAGCGAGATCCTAAATACTTTGATCTCGCTTGCGAAGCTATTCCTTCGCTGGCTCACTTCGAAACTTAATCGTTCTGCGCCCGACTTTTTTAAACGGTTTTGTATACCCATCCTTCCCTGAGTTTGATTAATCCTTTGGCGTCTAGACTAGCAGTTCGAGTTCCCAGTTCACCGCGATTGTTTTTTCTGAAATCTGCAACAGATACATGTTGTAGATAGATTTCGGTGAATTCGGTCGGTTTGCGATCTATAGCTGGTTGAGTAGTGTTGTCTGTGGAATATACAAACACTGCGAGCCATTGCTCGCGAGCACCATGCATATCGACCCCACCACCTGATTTGCGAGTCGATTTCACTTCAACGCCGAAGTCCATTGGTCCAGACTGAATCTTGTCGTCTGGGAACTGACCCTGCACAACTAAGTCTGGGTGACCGTTGAAGTAACCGTTTTCCACCAACGTCCGTGAGTGTCTTGCGAGAGAGGCTGTCAGCATATCGGAGAACATGCCACTGATAGCCGCAGGTCTCATTATGTCTTCAAGTCGCTGCATGCCTCGATTTCGGAGAGCGGTGTTCACATCAAATAAAAAATCGTAAACATCTTGAATTGAGGCTACGAAATCGAGAATCCTCAATCCGAACGGAAACCCACGATCGTAGTTGAATGCATCTTCACGTATAGTCGGCTTGATCATCGCGCCATGCTATCAATTTCACAGATGAAGTCTGGACTACATAGCCCTAATCCTATCCTGAAGACAATAGACTGCTGGTCCAGCACCCCGCTGCCGTCTTCTCGCACCAATTGGAGCTACGCAGTGGGAAGAGAACGTTCACTTCGGATAGTCACGTTCTGTTCGGTCGCACTCAGCGCAGATTAAGAACTTCTCAGAGCAAAAGCTTTTTAGATAAACAATGACCGTGAGAATTCGTCCTACACCAAGACCCGGTAGTGTCATCTACCGATCCTGTACGCTGCCGTCGAAGCCGATCGGGGTGTCAAGTATTTTCGGATTTTCGGATCCGGCGAGAGTTTCCTCATTTAGTTCTATGCCGAGGCCTGGGCTTTCAGGCACGATGAGGTAGCCATCAACCAGTTCGAGCGGAGTAACCAGTAAATCGCTCTTCGGTGGTTCGGATTCGCCGGTGTATTCCTGTAAAGCGAAGTTCGGGATGCAGGCGTCGAGTTGTACGCAGGCTGCTGTGCTGACAGGAGAAAGCGGGTTGTGCGGGATGACCTTCACATGTTTCGCTTCGGCCATTGCTGCAACCTTTTTTGAACCCGAGAGACCACCACACAGGCAAACATCGGGTCGAATGTAGGAAGCGGCATTAGCGTCAAGGAGTTGCTCGTATTCGAAGATCGTAGTGAACCGCTCGCCAGTCGCGATCGGGATGTTGCACTGCTCCGCTACTTCACCCATCCGCGCCGGGCTATCCGGGAGCATCGGGTCTTCGTAGAAGAACGGGTTGAACTGCTCAAGCCTTCGACCCAGCCAGATGCTTTCAGCCGGTGCCATCTGACGATGGATTTCCACACATATATCAACACTGTTGCCGACTGACTCCTTGACTGCGCCAACGCGTTCGACTGCTTCATCAGCCCACGCGGAGTACGACTTATGCAGGTAGTAGTCGGGCGGAAATGGCGTGAATCTGACGGCAGTAAATCCGTCGGCAACGGCTGCCATTGCGCTCGCGACGAGTTCATCTTTCGAAGTACCGCCGACGTGCATGTAGCAACGAACCCTGTCACGGGTCTTGCCACCCATCAGGTCATAGATCGGCACACCAAGTCGCTTGCCCTTGATGTCCCAGAGAGCGATGTCGATTGCCGAAAGCGCACCCTGCACGACAGAGCCCATGAAGTGCGAAGAACGGTACAACCACTGGTAGTGGTGTTCGATGTAACTGGGGTTCTTACCGACGAGATAATCTGCCATCGTGTCGACCATTGTCCTGGTCGGTCGTTGCCAGCCGTGGACACCGCCCTCTCCAATACCCACCGTGCCATCTTCGCAGTAAATACGAATTAGCAACCAGCGATCCCAGAGAATTGTTTCTACCCGTTCGATTTTGGTTGAGTTTGGCATTCTTCGTATGTTCCGGATTCCGAATGTGTCCTGACTTGTCCGACGCGTGATGCCGAGAAGGTAGCCCTAAAAAGGCGTCGATACAAGATCGATCTGAATTGTGTTGGGCTGCCGTCACGGGTATAACGACGGTCGGACGACTATTGTCACCGTTTCGCGCACTGTGCGATCCATCATCTGTTCGCCATGAATCTAACTCGAGGATCAAGAAATTGCTCGATCTCATAATTAAGAATGCAAGGGTTATCGATGGTTCAGGTGCGGACGGTTCTATGCTCGATGTCGGAATCGAAGGCGACCGAATCGTTTCGATCGCTCCGACAATTGAGACAGAGTCGGCTGAAACGCTGGATGCCGAGGACATGGTGCTCGCTCCCGGATTTATCGATGTTCACTCACACGACGATTTCCATGTGCTCATCGAACCGGAAGTACGACACAACATTCTTCAGGGGATCACGACTGCGATCGTTGGGAACTGTGGATTCGGTGCTGCTGGATCGGCGGCTGGCAAAATCCAGATGAAGGCGATTAACGAGCCCAGTGCTGAGCTACCAGACTGGGCGGGTTACGCGGGATATCTCGAAGAGGTCGATAAGACAGCACCCATATTGAACGTGGCAGCCCTGATCGGCCATCACACCGCCCGACGGGAGGCAATGGCTGGCGTGGAGAATCGCCCGCCCACTGAAACCGAACTGACAGCGATGCTGGCGAACGTGACTGAGGGCATGGAGGCGGGCGCGGTCGGTATATCGACCGGACTGGTTTACGAACCGGGTCGGTATGCGAGCACCGAGGAGGTCGTGGCTCTTGCGAAGGTCGTTGGCAACTACGGCGGACTGTACGTTTCGCATATGCGGGACGAAGGCTCAGGGCTACTC
>JAJRZP010000041.1 GCA_024275195.1 Chloroflexota bacterium
GAACAGGGTCTCAGCAATACCGACGTTCTTTAGTCCGTCAGGAGCCTGTGATTGACCTGAGCCGTTTTCACTACCCATCGTCGTGCCACCAACAGCAATTACAGCTGTGCCAGCAGGCGTGGATGTGTTAGGTGCCTTGATCAAGTCGGCAGGTGCTGCTGTCGGTGCTGCCGGAACCGGTGTTGCCGTAACAACAACCGTTACGGTGTCACCTTTTTCGGTCACAACAACCGTTTCGATGATCGTGTCACCTTTTTGAACGATAGTGTCGCCTTTTTCAGTCACGATGACGGTCTCAACAACCGTGTCACCCTTGACTTCTTTTTCGACGATTACCGTTTCAACAACTGTGGTGACAGTATCTTCACCACAGGCGGCTAGCAGAATTGGCAATGCTACAAGTGCAGCAAAAGCCAACAAAAGCCGCTTTCTAGCTAATCTCATTTTCTCCCCCTACTCAGGCGTTAAAACGACTAGTCGAGATCGGAGTTAATCGTTCCCGCAATCCAACCGCCGTGCCGCGCAGTGCAGCACGCTCGCCTGTCTCAAGTGGGCGGAGTATAGGTAAGTTGAATTGTCGTGTCTACCGGCAATATATGTCTTCAAGCGACGAATTTCGTAATAATGGTCCTCCTGATGAGTAACTTGCCCGTACATAAGATAATCTCCTTCTGAAATACAGATGCTCCATCCGTTTAGTTCTGAGCACGAGATCGGTTGGTGTATGGCGTGAAGGCTGATGCAATTAATCCATTGATATTGCACCGGGTATTCATAATGAAAAAGCCCTTCTCGCTCTGAGAAGGGCTTTTAGTCGCAAATAAGATCGAGCTTTACTCTGAGAGGAGAGAAATACCTTTTTTATCGAGAGTTCGCATCTCTCGGGCAGTCAATTTGACTCGGTAGCGCTGACCATCTACTACTACCCATTTATTCTGCAGATTAGGTTTGGATATCTTGCGTGTCGCGTTAAGAGCGTGAGATCGGTTGTGGCCGAACATTGGCTTTGGGCGAGGGCCTAGACCTAGTTTCGCCCTGATCTGGTCGGAGCTTGGCATAACGTTTAAACTCTTGAAATGGTGAAAGATTGGGAGCGTCTCCGCACGAGTGTCCGAACTGACTCTGAAGAGTAACGACGCCCGAGTAAGACTCCAACGATTAACGCTACCATGCAAGCCGGGTCGTAACAACCGAATTCTCGCTAATTGAAATACGAGTCGCATCGACCGTACTTCATTTCAATATTTCCTATTCAGTCAGGAACCACAACATATATGGCCAACTCTGAAACGAAAATTCCAAGCGGTACGTCTTCACGCCTGACCGACATGATTCGCGCAACTACAAAGGCTGTAGAAGCCAATCGCGACACAATCAATGCACTCAACGTGTTCCCCGTTCCTGATGGAGATACCGGAACGAATATGTTGCTAACGCTGCGATCTGTGGTGGATGCGCTACCAGCAAAATCGACTGAGTCAGCGAACAACGTCGCGAAGATACTCGCCCGATCAGCTCTGCTCGGCGCCCGCGGTAACTCAGGTCTGATACTCGCCCAGTACTTCAAAGGATTGGCCGAGGCAATCGGCGAGGACACCGAACTGACCGGAGAGCATTTCGCCCGATCAATACGAATTGCCTCAAACAGTGCCTACAAAGCCCTCCCAAACCCAGTAGAAGGAACAATGCTGACGGTGTACCGAGAGTGTGCCGAGGTTGCAGAAGAATCCGCAGCCGCGAACGACGCACTTGAGAGTGTGATGGCCGACGTTGCAAAGGAAGCACTCGACTCGGTGAGAAGAACACCTGGGTTGCTGCCGGTACTTGCCGAGGCAGAAGTGGTGGACTCCGGCGGTTTTGGCTTTGCGGTCATGCTCGATGGGGCGCTCCGAGCATTGCTCGGAGAAGAACCGGCTGGAAGAGTTATCGAAGTTCCCATGCCAGATGGAACTGATTTCTCTGGATCGGTGAAAGCTGATTTCGTCGATGCCTCAGAAGAAATCGACTGGGGCTACTGCACGGTATTCGCAATCCATGCAACTGATCTTGATGTAGATGCTATCCGCGACCGCATGGCAGATATCGGACGATCGCCAATCGTCGATGGAATGGACGGAATAGCCAAGGTACACGTCCATATGGAAGATCCTGGCAAGGCCTTGAGCGTCGGTCTCGGCTACGGCGAACTTTCGAATATCGAAATCGCAAACATGGACGATCAAGCTTCGGGTTGGGCTGCAGATCGACGAGGTAGCCACACTAAAGAACCCCAAATTGTCGTCGAGGCGATCGAGATCGCTGTAGTGGTAGTCGCTGCCGGTGACGGCCTGACTGATCTGATCGTCAGCGCAGGCCTCGGCGCCACCTCGGTACTGGAAGGCGGCGATACGATGAATCCATCAGTTTCCGATCTGCTAAACGCTGTCGAAGCGGCTCCCTCTAAACAGGTCATCCTCCTGCCTAACAACAAGAATGTCCTACCAGCAGCACTCGAGGTTCCTGCTCTCAGCCAGAAAGATGTTCGAGTAATTCATACTCGTTCAGTTCAGACAGGGGTCGCCGCGTTACTTGAATTTAGCACCTCGCTGAACCTTGACGAAAATGAAGCAGCCATGGGCAATATCGTCGGCGAAATCGGCGATGGACGGGTATGCAAGGCCAGTAGAGATGTGACTGTACACGGTCATGAAATCCGCAAAGGTATGGCCTTCGCGACTTTCGACGATAAGATTGTGGCCGTTGGCAGCGACCCTCTGTACGTGCTAACCGAGATGATTGCCGAACAGGTTGACGGTGCTGAAATAATCACCGTGTATACAGGGGATTCGGTCACATCCGAGCAGGTTCTGACAACCACGGAATCGCTCGAATCCAGATTCGAAAATACTGAATTCGAAGTGGTGTATGGCGGACAGCCTCATTACGAGTATCTCGTTGCAGTAGAGTAGGCTGACCACCGAGACAGAATCAACTGCTGTTCTGTCTCGGTGCTGAATGTGGTTCGTTTCGGACAGCAGATTATGGGTCGCTTAGTAGTTTTTGAGGCATAAATATGAGCATCGCCGTCGTAACCGACAGCACATCTGATCTACCAGCCGAACTCGCAAATCAACACGGGATATCGGTGGTACCACTGAACGTTCACATCGAGGACGAAACGTACCTCGATGGAGTAACAATCTCCGCCGACGAGATGTACAGCCGGTTGCCAGATCAAAAGATCATCCCCACAACATCGGCACCCTCGGTTGGAACGTTTATCGAACTCTACGAAAAGCTCGCAGAATCACACGATGAGATCATCTCGATACACCTGTCGTCGAAACTCAGCCTTACCCACAACTCTGCAGTTAACGCCGCAGCGGAAATGGAATCCAAAGGCACACGAGTAGAGGTTGTGGACACTCTGCAGGCATCGATGGCCCTCGGATGGGGAGTGGTTCAAGTCGCTGAGAAGATTGCCGACGGTGGTTCGCTTGAGGATGCTGTGACCCTGGCAAAGAGTGCCAGCGAACGTGCGTCGTTCATAGGAATGGTCGATACGCTGGAGTATCTCGTCAGAGGGGGACGAAT
Source organism: Chloroflexota bacterium (assembly GCA_024275195.1). Classification (GTDB taxonomy): domain Bacteria; phylum Chloroflexota; class Dehalococcoidia; order Lucifugimonadales; family Lucifugimonadaceae; genus Lucifugimonas. The sequence goes on from JAJRZP010000041.1 coordinate 3,574, forward strand.
CGGCAAGGCACAGGGGTTCGTCGGCTCGCTTCTGAGAATACGCCCGATTCTCACCCTCACCAATGGCGAAGCACACCCGGCAGGCCGCGCACGCAATCGCTCGAAAGGGATAACTCGCCTCAAGGAGATGGTTGCTGAGGCAGCGCCACTCGACAATCTGGCTGTCCTCTATACAACTGATAAGGCCGATGCTCAAACAATAGCCGACGAAGTTGCTCAGTACGGACCAGACAACACTGTAGTTGTCGCACAACTGGGGCCAGTCGTCGGCAACTATCTCGGACCTGGCACTCTCGGTCTTGGGCTGGTCAGAGCTGAATCCCGTTAATGCCGTTCTTGGATGCGGGCGAACCAGATGTGAGTGATCGATCTCGATCCGCCGTGTCCGATCAATCTCCTGAGCGGATGAGCACCGCACTCAAGAATGTCCTCGAATTAGAGCGAAAACTTGAGTTCACTGACCGGGCCGTTATGGGTGGGCTTGATAAGTTCATCGAACGGGTCGCTGTAACCATGCCATGGATTCGCGATCTTGAGCCACTGCGTGGCACGGGCTATGCAGCCCTGCAACCGGGTCAACGCCACCGATGGGCCTCTGACGTGATGGCGAGACTTCGATCCGAAACGTCTCCAAAGGATACTCGACAGACGACACCGGCTGAACCTCCGGCACGCAAACCGGTCAGGCAGCCACGATCGGCGACGAAGTACACGCTTGACACTCCGCTCGATGAGTTGAAATACATCCACAGGGCAACTCGACCGAAGCTGGCTCGGCTGGGAATTCAAACCCTCAGAGACGTACTCCACCTGTTCCCGAATCGCCACGTCGACTATTCGAAGGTAACGAAGATTGGTGAAGTGCTGTTTGGCGAACAAATGACCGTTGCCGGTCGTGTTGTTCGATCGGAATCCGTAAAAATAGGACCTCCTCCGGGTGCGGCAAAAATATCGATAAACGATGGCACCGGGATTCTTGAGGCGACGTTCTTCAGGCAGGCGTATCTGGCGAAACGTTTCAAGCGAGGCGATCTCGTGGCGTTTTCCGGTGAGATAGGTGTATTCAACAATCGGGCTCAGATGCAAAACCCCGAGTACGACCAACTACCGAAAATGTCCGAGTCCGGGGATGCGAGTCAGATGATCCACGCAGGAAATCTGCTTCCGATCTACCCATCAACCGATGGTCTTGTTCAGCGATCCATCCGCACGGCGACCCGGAAATCACTCGATATTGGAGTCCCACTGCTGGTGGAATATCTGGACGACGATCTGAAACACCGTCACGCATTCACCGGTCTACGGGCAGCCGTCGAGTCGATGCACTACCCCGAATCGTCCGATCAGCAGTTTCAATCACGTCGACGATTGGCCTTCGACGAGTTGTTCATGTACCAACTCGCCGCACTGAAGAAGAAGTTGGAATGGCGACACCGGCGAAACGGTATCGTCATCGACTGCGAGAAGGGTCGACCAGTTGTTGGTGCGTTCCTCGAATCACTCGACTTCAGCCTTACTTCCGATCAACAGGCATCGCTCGACAGTTTCCTCGAAGACATGTCAACTGGTGTACCGATGGGAAGGCTGCTTCAGGGTGAAGTCGGAAGCGGAAAAACGGTTGTTGCATTGTCTGCTTTACTGGCAGTGAACACCTCGGGGCACCAGGGAGCGTTGATGGCCCCAACCGAAGTGCTGGCAGAACAGCATTTCCTGAGCATCGCCAATCAACTCAAAGCCGAACCCATGCCGGGTGAGCCGAAAGACGCTGTCCGCCACGCTAGCCTGCCAGGGAACGACAATCGTCGAATAACGATGGTCCTGCTGCTTGGAAGCCTGCAGAAATCAATCAAGTCTCGAATTCAGCAGATGATCGCTGATGGAGAAGCTGATCTGATAGTCGGAACACATGCCCTGCTGCAGGAGCAGGTTGCGATACCGAAGCTCGGGCTCGTCGTTGTCGACGAGCAACATCGGTTTGGTGTTGAACAACGTGGAGCGTTGACTCGGCGGAACCCCCGTCCCCATCTGCTTGCGATGTCAGCCACACCGATCCCGAGAACACTTGCCCTGACGGTGTATGGCGATCTCGACATCACAACGCTCAAGATGCTGCCGAAGGGTCGCAAGCCAATTGTGACGACGCTGGCAAATAGCAGCGTTACGGAAAATACTGCGTATGAACTTATACGTAGTCAGGTTGCTGAAGGCAGACAGGCATTCGTGGTGTGCCCGCTAATCGAACCATCCGATTCAATCGATGCAGCATCGGCTGTTGTCGAATTCGAACGACTTTCAAAAGGTGATTTTAAAGACCTGCGGGTTGGACTGCTGCATGGACGCATGAAACTGTCTGAAAAACAGAGCGTGATGGATCAAGTACGGAATAGAGAAGTCGACGTACTTGTCGCAACACCGGTCATCGAAGTCGGGGTTGATATTCCCAATGCAACTGTGATGATGATCATGAGTGCCAATCGATTCGGTCTGGCACAGTTGCATCAACTGCGTGGTCGTGTTGGCCGCGGCGACAGAGAGAGTTACTGTGTGCTGGTGTCGAGTTCGAAAGGCGAGATTGCCAACGAGCGAATTTGTGCCGTACTCGATCACAACGATGGCTTCAAGTTGGCGGAGGAGGATCTGCGGATTCGGGGTCCCGGTGACTATATGGGCACACGTCAGAGTGGTTGGGATGAACTGAAAGTTGCGACTATCGATGATGTCGACCTGCTCCAGATTGCGCGCCGAGAAGCATCCGATTTGATGGCTGATGGCACCCTCGATTCGTTGCACGCGAATCTGCCACTCACAACAGAGCTGGAACGAGTGACCTCGGCTCAAATCACCGAGTTTTCGTAGACCATTCAACAGGCCGTCACTGTGCCATCACATTCTTCAGATACCGAACGTAGCGAGATGGAAACCTCAAAAATACTTGTAACTGGAATGAGCGGACTAATCGGCGGTCTCGTCGGGCGGAAGTTTGCTGAAACGAACGTCGTAACTGCACTCGGGAGAAGCCTTGTTGACGGATTCCCAACAACGATCGCTGATATCGGTAATGGAGTTGAAGACATTCTGCCAGCTCTCGAAGGCGTCGACACCGTAGTTCACATGGCGGCTTCACGTGGCGACGTTCCTGCCGAGACACACATCAAAGCAAACGTCACAGGTGTCTACAATTTGTTCGAGGCATGCCGTATCTCGAGTGTCAGGCGCATAGTCGCAGCGAGCACCGGGGCGGTAGTTGCAGGATACGAGAATGACGACCCGTTCAATTCGCTGGTTCATGACTCAAAGTATGAAATGCCAACGCCTCGACCACTACTGACCGTCGATGCGCCAATCCGACCTCGGAACATGTACTCAGTTTCCAAAATGTTCACTGAGAACTTAGGTCGCATGTATTCAGAGCAGCACGATATTTCGATAATCTGCATTCGAATCGGCAAAGTTGAGAAACACGACGTACCCTTGGACGTGCGAAGCGCGTCGGTATGGTGTAGTCATCGAGACATCCTTCAGATGATCGACAAGGCGGTTCATGCGCCTGTAGACCTGAAGTATGCCGTGGTCTTCGCCTGCTCCGACAACCCAACTCGATATCGAGATATCGAACATGCGAGAAAAATACTTGGCTTCGTACCGCAAGACAGCGCGGCTGACTACGGTTTTTAGGAGAACCTAATGGGCACAAGCCTGAGTGGACCTGAACATCTTCGCGACATGCACACCCCCGACCGGGTGAGTCAACGTCTGGAGCAAGGTACGCCTCAAAGTTACCTGAAGGACATGGTGTACGGCGGTATCGACGGTACGATCACGACCTTCGCCGTTGTTGCTGGTGTTGTCGGTGCCGATCTCGCAGGTGGAATCGTCGTAATTCTCGGTCTTGCGAACCTGATTGCAGACGGATTCTCTATGGCGGTCAGCAACTTCCTGGGTACGCGTGCCGAACAACAGTACCTTCAGATGATCCGAACCGAGGAAGAGAACGAAATTCGACTCATCCCGGAAGGTGAGCGTGAAGAGATCAGGCAGATTTATGCGGCGAAAGGATTCGAGGGAGAACTGCTCGAACAGGTCGTAGATGTATTAACTGCGGATGAACAGGTATGGGTCGATACGATGCTCATGGAGGAACACGGCCTGCTGCTCGAAGGACCTGAGCCAGGAAGGGCCGCGTCGTGGACATTCGTCGCGTTCCTGATCGCTGGAATCGTTCCGGTGACTCCGTTCATAATCGACCTGCTGACAGATGGCGGTGTATCAAGCCCGTTCCTGTGGAGTTCAGTCGCAACGGCTATTACATTCTTCGCTATCGGAGTTTTTAAGGCCAGGGTCGTAGCCACGAGCAAGATCAAAGCTGGAATCGAAACGGTTGCCGTCGGTGGAACTGCGGCAGTTCTTTCCTACGGTGTCGGCTGGTTGCTCCGGGGCGTCGCAGACGCGCTTTAAACACCTTCTATCGAAGCTCTGTTTGACTACTGCGGCCCAGCGTCATAGCCTTTCATGCAATCGAATAAAGCGTCCCCGGTGCCTGACGAGCAGTCGAATACCTGCGAGTCGGGTGAAAAGGGAAAGCGGTGAGAATCCGCTGCGGTAGCGCCACTGTTACCGGTTGCGTTGCGTAATGATCCACTGGCCGAAGAGCGATCTTGACCGGGAAGGAACGCAACTCTGGCGATGATTTCGCCAAACCGGAAGCCAGGAGACCTGCCGGGGATATATGGGCATGAATGCTCCTCGCGAACAGGGGTGGCTCACTATGAGAGTTGATGCGGCCGATACGCAAATTCTCAAACAGCTTCCCCGCCTCGAATACGAGCGGGGTTATTTTTTGCCTTTTACCGCACCAGTAAACGATAAGAGCCGGAGCCAGATGCCAGTCAATCCACCCACCGACTACAAGCCCAACCCAAACCTCAAACGAATAAAGAAGGGGCTGGTCATCATCAATACCGGCAACGGAAAAGGTAAGAGCACTGCCGGATTCGGGATGATGCTGCGAGCGTGGGGTCGCGGTATGAGTACGATGGCAGTTCAGTTCATCAAGAGTGAAAAGTCGAAGTACGGCGAACAGATGGCTGCCGAAAAAATTGGCATCGAGGTAACCCCATCCGGTCGCGGGTTCAGTTGGACCTCAAAGGATCTTTCCGAAGACGAGGCGTTGGCTCAAAACGGATGGAAGATCGCCAGAGAAAAAATTTCATCTGGTAGCTACGACGTGATAATGCTCGACGAAATTACCTATCCGATCACCTGGGGCTGGATAGATGTTGACGAAGTGCTTGAAGTGATTGCAAACAAGCCCGAGATGTTGAACTTAATCATCACCGGCCGTGACGCTGCCCCGGAACTTATCGATGCTGCCGATCTGGTGACCGAGATGAAGGAGATCAAGCACCCGTACGCCGATCAGGGGATTCCAGCGCAAAAGGGAGTCGAGTTCTAATGTCAGAATCGTCTTTGGGATCAGTAGAAATAGATCCGATCAGCGTCGCACATGTGGAAGCAGCCAGAAGCCGGCAGAGCAGCCTCACCAAGCCTGCGGGAAGCCTGGGCCGACTTGAGGATATTGCCTGCCAGGTCGCCGGAATACAGCACACCGACAATCCCGCGATCGTCGACAAATGGGTCGTCGTTGCCGCTGCAGATCACGGAGTTGTAGACGAAGGCGTTTCAGCTTTCCCGCAGACCGTTACAGCCCAGATGGTCGCAAACTTCCTGAGCGGCGGGGCAGCCGTTAGTGTGCTGGCGCGTCAGGTAGGGGCAAATGTAAAGATCGTCGACGCCGGTGTCGCACATCCAATCCCCGGAGACACCTCCGATCTCGTTGTTTGCAAACTTGCTGAAGGCACGAACAACTTTACAGATGGCCCGGCAATGCCCCGAGAGCACGCGGTTGAGATCCTCCGAGAGGGAATGCAACTTGCCAAAAACCTCTCACAGCAGGGTGCAGATCTAATTGCGATCGGCGAGATGGGTATCGGAAACACCACCGCAGCATCCGCAATCACCTCGGTGATGCTCGACCAACCGCCTAAAACTGTGACCGGTCACGGTACCGGAATCGATGAGGTCACGCGACTGAAAAAGGCATATGTGGTATCAAGAGCGATCACCGCCAATGCGCCTCAGGCAACTGATCCGGTAGGCGTCTTAGCAACAATTGGTGGCTATGAGATCGGCCTGCTCGCCGGGGTCATTCTGGGCGGAGCAAAAACGAGAACACTGGTTGTTCTCGATGGATTCATCTCAACCTCAGCCGCTCTAATCGCGGCTGCGATTGCACCCAAAGCGACGCAGTACATGCTGGCATCGCACAAGTCGGTCGAACGGGGGCACATGCTGGCTCTCACGCATCTCGGACTGAGGCCAGTAATCGATCTCGACATGAGGCTCGGCGAAGCCAGCGGTGCTGTACTCACGATTCCGATAGTCGAATCGGCAGTACGCCTACACAACGAGATGGCGACGTTCGAGGAGGCACAGGTTTCGGGCAAAGAAGAGGCGGGGAATCCCGAGTCGGTGAGGAGTTGAAGCCGCTCGCCGATGCGTTCACGCTGCTTACGATCATTCCACTGCCGTTCAGGAGGAACCGCGATTCTTCTCCTTCAAAATTCGCGCCTCTGTTCTTCCCGATAGTAGGGTTGCTGATTGGACTGATGGCGGCAGCGGGATTCGAACTCAGCAACGAGTTTCTGCCCCGCACACTTTCGGCCGCAATGGTCGTTGTAATTGTCGTGATAGCGTCGGGAGCACTTCATGTCGATGGTCTTGCCGATTTCACTGATGGAGTGTTCGGCGGTCGAAATCCCGAATCACGTCTGCGAATAATGAAGCAACCCGACATCGGAGCATTCGGGGTAGTGGCGATCGTCCTCATACTCGCCATTGATTGGCTGGCAATCTCAACTCTCACAACCGCAACCGCTTGGATCGTGCTGCCATTGATCGGCATGGTCTCGCGTTCTGCACCTCTGGTGACTATGTCGTTCACCAAATACATCTCGTCGAACGGA
>JAJRZP010000042.1 GCA_024275195.1 Chloroflexota bacterium
CTTGCAGTTGAGCTTGGTCGCAGACTGGAACGGCTGGACGTTTTCAGCGATCTGATGCAATCACTGGAAGGCCGTTATTCCTCTATAAAAAATGGCGGAACCGTGTTGCCTGCATGGCGTGAGCGACTTACCACACTGGGCTGTGAGGTAACTATCGCAAACGTTTCAGCCGATGGTTCACCCGAACTGTGTGGAACGGCGCATGAGGTCGATTCGGTCGGTCGGCTAATCGTTCGAGACGAAAACGGTAGAGACTGGCCGGTCTCTGCGGGCGAAGTCACAGTTCGAAATGTGAAGTAGCCGTATGGCAGATATCCGTGCTCGGATCACCATTCAGCTTCAGCCGAGAGCTTCACGCAGCGAAGTGCTGGATTGGAACGCGGAGGGCTCACTTCGCGTACGGGTGAAAGCTCCACCGGTCGCTGGCGCAGCAAATAAAGAATTGATTCAACTGCTCGCACGCCAACTGCATGTGGCGAAAACGAGGGTGACGCTGATATCAGGTGCTACCGGTCGCAAGAAGATTATCGGGATAGAAGATTTGACGGTCGAAGAGGTTAGAACCCGCTTGACCCGCCCCTGAGCGCACCCTAGATAGCGAATAGCACGAGAATGACGATCATCGGACTCAGGTCGATCATACCGATACGGGGAATAAGGCGGGAAGCCGGAATCATCACCGGATCCGTCACCTGATACAGCAACTGGACTATCGGATGTCGGCGTGCATCAGGGAACCATGACGTTAGCGCACGCGCAACGATGAGATATCCGAAGATTTGAAGTAGCCAGCCAATGAACGCAAGAAAATCGTTGCTCATTTTCCACCAGCCAGTTCCTCACCACGCTCAAATGCAGTGCGAACGGCATCGGCGATGGTGGCTCGAATCCCACCGTTTTCAAGTGCGGCCAATCCTGCCGCAGTCGTTCCCCCCGGAGAGGTGACCATATTGCGCAACTCGGCAGGATGTTTGCCCGACTCGCGCTGAAGGGCGGCGCTGCCGAGTACTGTCTGAGACGCCAGATGGCGGGCAACGTGCGCCGACAGTCCGAGTTCGACTCCTACATCGGCCAGTGCCTCGATGAAGACATAGACGTAACCGGGGCCGCTACCGCTCAAGGCAGTGGCGATATCGATGTTCTTCTCGTCGCTAAACTTCAATTCGTCACCGATGGCTCTGAGCATGCTGCCGACAAAATCGAGTGTTGCCTGATCGACGTCATCCGAGGCAGTCCACGCCGAAATCCCCTTTCGGATCTGTGCCGGGGTGTTGGGCATGACACGAACTAGTTTTTTATGCCCGAGCTTTAGACCGATCGAGTGCATCTTCACACCAGCCATAATCGACAATACCGTCTGTCTGGCTTTGAGTGCGGTTTTGAGTTCCGCTGCAACAGTATCAAGCTGTTGGGGTTTGACCGATAGAACGACGATGTCGGCCCCTGCGACAGCCTCTCGATTATTCGATGTTACCTCGACTCCAAGATCGTTTTTAAGCGACTCGCGTCGAGCTTCGAAAGGTTCGCCAACGATGATGCTGGCATCGAGACCGGCATCTTTAACTCCGGCGATGATGGCCTGTGCCATCACTCCGCCGCCAATGAATGCAATTCGCATATTCGAAAACCGTGTGATCTGATTCGGGTTCGTGAGTAGTATCCCGCGATGATGATGTAAGTCGACTCTTGATTCGATTATACGTACGCCGGCGGAGTCAGAACCCATTGATCGAACGCTGTGTTTTAGTGTCTGCTTCTATATGAGCATCCGCCTAAGTCGATAGACCTTTGCGAGACGCAAGTGAAGCACCCAGCTTGAGGGCTTCGATCATACTGATCTCACTGGCGATTCCGGTTCCGGCAATGTCGAAGGCGGTGCCGTGGTCAACCGACGTTCTGAGGAACGGCAGGCCGAGGTTGACTGTGACCGATTCTTCAACACCGTACACCTTGATCGGGATGTGCCCCTGATCGTGATACATCACCACCACGACATCATATTTACCCGCCGACGCGCTGTTAAACACAGTGTCGGCAGGATGTGGGCCGCTGGCGTCGATCCCCTCTGAAACTGCCAGTGCGACTGCCGGGGCTATTTCATCTGCCTCTTCGCTGCCGATGAGTCCGTTGTCAGATGCGTGCGGGTTCAGGGCTGCGACAGCGATTCTCGGCTTCCCAAATCCCCATTCGTTGAATTTTTCATTGGTGAGGCGAACCGCGGTCATGATGTTCTCGGTGGTGACGTACTTCACCGCTTCACCGAGAGATTTGTGGGTCGACAAGTGCATGCAGCGCATTTGCCCGCTCACCAACATGGTGGCAACGTAGCTGGAACCTGAGAGTCGCCTGAAAACTTCCATGTGACCGGTGTCTTTGCTGCCGCCCATGTTCCAAGACTCTTTGTTGACAGGCGCAGTGACCATGCCATCGACCTTGCCCACCATACACATCTTTGCCGCCTCTTCGACCCACAGATGGCTGGCGGAACCCGAACGGGCGTCGTGCTTACCAACAGGGAATACCGTGCCTTCCCAGTCTCCGGATGAGACGACCTCGATGGTTCCGGGTTCGCACTTTGCGTCATCTGGTGAACCGATGCCAACGACGCTATCTGTTGATCTGATGTCGTTGAGCGCTTTTGCGACGACATTCACTGTACCGATGAGAATGGGCCGCAAGATGTCGTACATCGAACGAACCTGAAGTGCCTTGGTGACCACTTCCGGTCCGATTCCTGATGGATCGCCGATTGTTATTGCGAGAAGGGGTTTGTCTGTCATTTTTGGAGAAATTCTGTGATGGTGATGTATTCGTTTCGCCGTATATCGATGAATTTATGTCATGGGAAATTCGTGCAGGCAATCTGGGTGACTGCTATGTTGTCATGCGTCCAGATTGATCTCTACAACTAAACAAGACTGCCCTCTCTTTTTATCGACCGGTTAGCTTTGGACAGCTGATGCACTAACTAAATTAGTGCTTTTTACCCTTCGTTTGACTCAGGGCGGACGCGGCAGCTGATTTCGCCTTCTTGGACGATTTCGAGTTGCTGAGAATTTTGCCAGCAGCGCTGGCAGCTTTCTTGCCTGTCGTTCGTTTATGGGCCATAGGTATCACCTCCTCTCTATCGACTGAGTGGAATGAACCCAATTTATAGAGAGGACAGCCTTGTTTAGTTGTAGAGATCCTTTATTTGGTCGTACCTCAGAACTGACTTAGTCGCGCAAACGCCACCGAATCAATCGGTGGCGTTTGTCTATTTGCTAGAAATCTTCTTTATCCATTGATACCTAGCACTTGCTGTACCCGCACGAGAAGCACTTCAGGCACCCTTCGACGTGTGCCACGGTTGATGAACATTCAGGGCAGAGATCACCAACAGTTGCTCCAACCGAAACGGTCACCTGTTCTTCTTGACCCATCATGGGAACCGACTGTGCCGTGGGCATGCCAAGTTCTTTTGGCGATGGCGGGTTGAACATTCCTGCCTGACTCGATTCGCGATCCGTGAGTTCCTCACCTGTTGGCAGAGCTGCCGTTTCGTTGTTGATGCGGTCGAGCACCGATGCGATCGCATCGGGGACTGATCGGATCATCTCACCTTCATCCCACGCTGGAACGTCGGTGATACCTCTAAGCTGCTCTGAAACATCGACGGGGTCGATCCCTGATCGTAGTGCCAGTGACGCCATTCTCGAAACTGCCTCAGCCATGGCAGCATCGTTCCCACCGGCCTTGCCGTGTGTGGCGAATACCTCAAACGGTCGGTTGTCGCTCGCCATGTTCACCGTGACGAACAGGTTTCCTCGACCGGTGCGAACCCGCCGGGTAATTCCGTGCAACATTGCGGGTCGTTCTGCCGGAGTGATGTACTGCGGAATACTCACGCCATCGAAATCGGAAGCACTGTCAGACTTAGCGTTGTCAGTGGTACCGGTTGCCAGGACTTCTTTCTCACGGGAGCCGGCGCGATACACCGTAATGCCCTTGCAGTGGGTTTCCCACGCAAGAAGATACGCATCCTCCACGTCTTCAACTGTCGCTTCATTCGGGAAGTTGACCGTCTTCGAAATCCCGGCGTCGGTACTCTCCTGAAAAGCAGCCTGCATCAGCACGTGGTCACGCGGGGAGATGTCGGATGCCACACGGAACAGTTGCTTCACGTCTTCCGGCACATCATCACGATCTTGCAGTGAGCCACCGTTGGAGAGGTACTCCAGAAGATCTTCACTGTAGAAACCGCGTTCCTTTGAGATTCGCTCGAAATTCTTATCGACGTAGTAAAGAGTTTTTCCTTCCAGGATGTTCTGCTTGCGGAAAGCGAGCGCAAAGATCGGCTCAATGCCACTGGATGCCCCGGCAATCATCGAAATTGTTCCAGTAGGCGCAACCGTGAGGCGACAGGCGTTTCGGAACGGGCGTTCACCGCGGCTGGCTGCCTCTGAGTCGTGCCATGCCGGAAACGGGCCACGCTCTTCTGCCAATTCCTGCGATTGTGCGTCGGCGTTGTCGCGGATGAATGCCATGAGCTTGCGCCCGAGCTCGACAGCCTCTTCGGTGTCGTAGGGAATGCCGAGTTGAATGAGCATGTCGGCGAAGCCCATCACGCCCAGCCCGAGTTTGCGAGTCGACTGCGTCATGGTCTCGATGGCTTCGACAGCATACTTGTTGGCGTCGATAACATTGTCGAGCATCCGAGTCGCCGTACGGATCGACGTACCGAGTCGTTCCCAGTTGATATCAGTAAGACCCGCTTCGTCTTTTTCCAGGAATTTAGCAACATCGATCGAACCGAGATTGCAGGATTCGTTCGGAAGAAGGGGTTGTTCACCACATGGGTTAGTTGCCGTGATGCGCCCGAGGTGCAAGACCGGGCTGTTCCGATTGACTTCGTCAAGGAAGATCATGCCGGGCTCGCCGTTTCTCCATGCGCCGTAAACGATCTTGCTGAAGACCTCACGGGCATCGAGCCGGCCCACCTCTTTCATTCCGCTATCAGGATCCGACGGGTTGGAAAGTGCGCGCAGGGCGTACGTTGTGCCGTCTTTGACCGCCTGCATGAACTCGTCTGAAGCGCCGACCGAGATATTGAAATTGTGGATTTCGCCTTCAACCTGCTTGCAATCGATGAAATCGAGTATGTCCGGGTGGTGAACATCCATGACGGCCATGTTTGCTCCGTCACGCTTACCGCCCTGAGTTACGAGGGTCGATACCGATGACAGGTGACGCAACACGCCGATCGGCCCACATGCTTTTCCGTGAGTTGTCGCAATACCGGCACCTTTAGGCCGCAGTTCTGAGAGAGCGAATCCAGTTCCGCCACCGAACTTCTGAACCATGGCGGCATCGTGTGCCGCACCCATGATGCCTTCCATGCTGTCGTGTAGAGGGAGTACGAAACATGCAGAAAGCGTTCCTTCGCCTGTACCTGCGTTCATTAGGGTAGGGGAGTTTGGCAGGTACTCAAGACTCGCCATCATCTGGAAGAAACTCTCTTCGATTTCGGCGACCTCAGCGGGAGTCTTCTCATACTTGAACTCGGGGGCGGCGAGCGCCTTCGCTACTCGCCTGAACATGCCTTCTGGAGCTTCGATGATTTCTCCGGCATCGTTCTTCTGCAAATAACGTTTGTCTAGAACCACGCTGGCATTCTCTGAAATCACCGCCGGTGTGAATTCTTTAGTTGGAGTTGTGCCGTTTGTGCTCATTGGTGTGCCCTGCGTGATGGTCATTAATCTTCTTTTCGTACGTTCGTTGTAGGTATTTTTTCGTCGGCCCAAGCAGTTTCGTTGCGAATGCCGCCGGTCAGTTCGAGGAATAGGACAGCGGGACTAACCTGGTCTTGCCCTTCGCCGACGGCCTCGTTGTGCCAACCGGGGAACATCGTCTTCTATTAACCGCAACTGGCTTTTCGATCTGCTGCCTTCAACTTCGGGATCAGCCAGAGCCTCTACTTCCTTTGTGAAAGAGTCGACATCCTGAAAATCCCTGTAGACCGAGGCGAACCGTATGTAGGCGACCCGGTCAAGTATTTTCAGCCGTTCGATGCACATTTCTCCGAGGACTCTCGCATCTACTTCTGCTTTCGAGAGTTTGTGTAGCTCGTTTTCTATGTCAACAACCATCTTAGAAATGGCGCCGACCTCCAAGGGCCGTTTGGCACACGCTGTCCGCAGCGACCTTTCGAGTTTGTCAGCCGAGAATGCCTCGCGTCGGCCATCCCGTTTGGCGATCATCAGTGGCATCGAATGTACTTTTTCGTAAGTGGTAAATCGAAGCTCGCACCGTATGCATTCACGCCTACGCCGTACGCCGTCGGGTGCCTCACGCGAGTCGATTACGCGTGATTCACTATTTCCACAGAACGGACAATGCATTGCCTGATATATACCTAGATCACTTGGTCCAAGGATGCCGCGAAGTGCCTGTTCCGCCTGGTCCGAAATCTCACGATTTTCGACCGATGGGCGGAGCAGTGTGTAAAACTAAAAGTTGAACACGCCACCGTGCGGCTGCGGACACAGCCAAACCCCACATTTAGTGGTGTGTACCGGAGACTACCACTAGCCGTAGAGGGTGTGTCAATCCTTAGTGTCAGCCGGTTTGCTTCAATTCTTCTCGAAAAATCGTTATTTCAACTGACGAAACTGGACGAGAATTGCCATCGTTCTGCGTACCGAATTGCCTAACGATTTTCGTCGTACATGGGCGACCGTAGTTCAAGAATTCCATTTCCCTGCATAGTGGGAATTGGTTTCATTCCGACTGCCTAACCTGAAATATCGAAGTAAGATTCGGCAGTTGTTTGGATTGCGCAATTACCACACTGGTATTTGTGACAGTGACGGCTACTGGCGCGGCCACGATAATGTATCGATAAGGCATGCTGTAATGGAAACGCGTGGACGGATAGAATTGCCATGGACGAAGTTCGGGAGACATCGGCTGGCTCAGAGTGTGGAGTATGGGACGAGCTAAGTCACAGCCATCAGCCATCCAGATGGAAACGGTACGACAACCCGGCTCCTACAACAGTTGATGTAGGAGAGAAGCACTTCTCGCAACGACCGGAAGAATCGTTGGGCATCATCGATAGATAACTCAAATTCCCAGAGCATAAGACCCCGAGAGAATCGGTTCTCTCGGGGTCTTATTTTGACTCATAGCTCAGGTGCTTTAGGTGCTTTTGAAGAGCAGGTGGGCAGAGCTATTTGAAAGTTGTTTTGCTAGTTGGTGCTAATCGCTCGCTGCCAACTCACGGGCGGAACGCCTGCGAGCCGAACGGTGGTGTCGTAGGAACGGTGGTAGATCAAGAGCATCTTCATCGCCGAGAACATCGCTGAGCGCGGCTGTGACTGCTGCCTCTTTTTCAGCGGACGCTTCGGCACCGGGGAACCCTGTCGCAATGATCGTCATCTTGACTTCATTCTCCATCTTGGGGTCGGTAACCATACCGAAGATGATGTTGCAGTCCGGGTCGACCATGTTCGACACGACCTCTGATGCCTGTTGAACTTCCTGAAGTGTCAGGTCGGTACCGCCAGTGACGTTGAAAATCACGCCACGGGCACCCTCTATCGATACCTCCAGTAGTGGGCTGTCGATCGCCGCTTCAGCAGCCATGATCGCGCGGTCTTCACCACTACCCTGACCGATCGCCATCCAGGCAGGGCCAGCATTCGACATGATTGCTTTGACATCGGCGAAGTCAAGGTTGATTTCACCGGGCATGAGGATCAACTCTGCGATTGACTGGACACCCTGCCGCAGGACATCGTCTGCCATACGGAATGCCATGTCCATAGAGAGATTTTCGGTCGACATGATCAGGAGTCGGTCGTTCGGGATGACGATCAGGGTGTCGACCACTTCTGAAAGTACCTTGATGCCTTCTTCAGCCTGTCGCCGACGTCGCGCACCTTCGAAATTGAACGGCTTTGTCACTACACCAACCGTCAGTGCGCCGATCTCCTGGGCTACTTCGGCAACGACCGGTGATCCACCTGTTCCTGTTCCCCCTCCCATGCCGGCTGCGATAAATACAAGATCGGCACCCTCGAGTGCGCGTTTGATTTCATCGCGATCTTCTTCATGACACTCTCGACCCTTCGAAGGATCCCCGCCAACACCAAGCCCACGAGCGGTACGGTCGCCGACGCGGATTCGGATTGGGACGTCTGAGCGGGTAAGTGCCTGGGCATCGGTGTTAACTGTGATGTATTCAACTTCGGGAATACGGTCGCGGTACATGCGAGAGACAGCATTCGAACCACCTCCGCCCACGCCAACGACTTTGATCGCTGCCGATCCGATGTTTCCTTCAATTGGTGTTAGTGCCTGGTCGACCATTACTTGTTTCTCCTGGGGATCGTCATACCACGGGTTGCGTGGTGTTCCTGACCGCGGATGATGGGGTTTGGCGCCGTTAGCTTTAACGGCGTTGTGAGTTTTATTAGCGCCCTGATTGAGAATCTGTCCGCACGTTCACTACGCGCCAGCAGTCTCCTTTTCACGTTTTGGCAACCAGCCACGGATCATAGAAAGTGCACCTGTCGGGGCTTTGCCTGATCCGCCAGATGTGGCAGCAATCTTGCTCTCGCTGACATGGCTCTCGGCCGCCAGGTTGCGCATGCCCCAGAGTGCGATGCCAGCGGCAGCCGAGTATGCCGGGTCGTTGGTGCCTTCAGGCATGCCATCGAGTCCACGAGGAGATGCCAGTCGGACTTTTCGTTGGAATATGTACTTGGCGATGTTCAAGAAGCCATCGAGTTTGGCACCACCACCGGTAAATACGATTCGATCGGTCGGTATGTCGGCAAGGTGTGGTTCTTCAAGCTTGAGTTGAATCATGCGGAAGAGTTCAGATGTTCGTTCTTTTAGCACCTGTCCGATTTCCCGCCTGGTGATCGTGAGTGGCTGATCCATCGTCGTTGGATGGAGAACCACCTCTTCTTTCATACCGGCAAGTTCGGGTGCGGCTGTGCCGTGATCGATCTTTAGCTGTTCAGCCGAATCGAAATCGATGGCGAATGCGATGCTCAGGTCGTTCGAGAACTGGAATCCGCCGACTGGAATTACGGCGGTGTGAACTACTGCTCCACCGTGATAGACGGCGATATCCGAAGTTCCGCCACCAACGTCGATAAGTACGGCACCTTCTTCTCGTTCATCTGCTGTCAATACCGCATCAGCGCTGGCGAGCGGCTCGACGACCATTGAAGAAACACGGACGCCTGCATCAGAGACGGCGTTGTGCAGTTCGGTGATTTTCGAGATCGACCCGGTAATCACATGGCTTTCTATGTGAAGCTCACCTGTGTGCATACCAAGCGGATTTCTCACGCCGTGAAGTCCGTCCAGAGCGTAGCTGCGTGGGATCACGTGAAGCAGTCGACGGTCGTCACCCAGATCAACAGCACCGGCGGCCTTCTTTGCTGCCGACAGGTCGAGATCAGTCACAGCACGCATGCCTTCGGTTCGCGGGACGTTTGCCCAGCGGTTCTTCGATTCGATGTGGCTACCGGTCAGCCCCGCGTAAACACTGGTTATCTCAACACCAGCATCTGCTGATGCGGCTGCGATAGACTCCTTGATGGCAGCGGTGACGGCAGCCGAATCAGCGACAGTTCCTTTTTTCATGCCGTTGCACGGCACGGTGCTGATTCCACTTACCTCTACGCGGTTATCGGCGCGTTTTCGGGCGATGATGGTGCACACCTTTGTGGTGCCAATATCAATAGCTACTCTGAAGTCGTCTTGCAACATGTTGGTCTCCTGGGCGGATTTAGGGGTAGGTGGGTTTCGCGGAGAAGCCGGGGCGTATCGGGCGGTTCGGCTGTCGTCGTCGTTCCTTGCGATGTCGCCGAGCGAGCGCGTCGGTAGGGTCCGTATTTTCTTTGGATGAAGATGATGCTCATATCCGCTCAGCCACTCGTAGCTTGGCACTGCGTGCGCGCGGATTTGAATTGATCTCCGATTCGGTCGGAATCAGAGGGCGTCGTGTTGTTATTTTCAGAGTAGCGAGATGGTCGCAGCGACAGATTGGTGTGCCTGGGGGGCAAATACAGTCGGATGCCTGTTTGCGGATGAAGTTTTTTACGATGCGGTCTTCAAGCGAGTGATAAGAGATAACGGCAAGTCGCCCTCCCTGTCCCAGCAGCGACACCGCCTGCTCAAGAGCGGTCTCAAGGGCTGCCAACTCATCGTTTACGGCGATACGAATTGCCTGGAACGCTCGCGTCGCAGGATGTGTTCGCTTGCCACGACGAGGATTCACCCTCTCGATAATCTCTGCGAGTTCAAGCGACGTGCTGATCGGACGATTACGAACGATGGCACGGGCGATTCTACGGGCGGCACGATCTTCGCCGAGATGGAAAATGATGTCGGCGAGTTCAGACTCTGCGTAACCGTTAATGATGTCGGCTGCGGTTATCTGCTGGTCGAAACTGAAGCGCATGTCCAGCGGATCTGCCCGGCGGAAGCTGAAGCCGCGCGACTCACGATCGAGTTGCAGCGAAGATACCCCGAGATCAAATAGGACACCGTGTACCGGAACAAATTCATATCGGAGGGCGGTGGCACGGATATCGCGGAAGTTGGTGTTGATGGCGAGGAAAGCATCCCCGTGACCTGTCAGCCTTTTAGTCGCGACTGAGATCGCCTCGGCGTCGGCGTCCAGCCCAAGAACCTGTCCACCGGGATCGGCAGCCTGAAGGATCGACTTTGAGTGACCGCCCTCACCGAGAGTTGCATCGATATAACGGCCACCGGGCTGAACGTTTAGTGCCTGCATTATTTCCGGCATCATGACCGGAGTATGGTGAAGTTCAAGACCCATAAGAATCAATCGTCCGCCCCCGCTTCGAACTGGCGAACCACGATCTGCGTCTGCTCGGGTTGAGGAGCTGCGGGTGGCGCTGCTTCAGCGATTTCGCTTGCCTCGGTATCGAGCGTCCGGCGCTCTTCGGCCCACGCTGCAGCGGACCAGATCTCGATAAACCTGCCCGTGCCAACAATGATTACGTCCTCACCCAAGCCGGCGTACTCGCGGAGTTGGATGGGAACAACGACTCGCCCACTGCGGTCGAGGGCTCCAGTGAATGCACCGGAGAAGGTGAGCCGAGCCAGTTTCCGTGCACTGGCCGATGTATTCGGTTGCTGGGCGATATCGCTGGCTGCTCGCTCCCATTCTTCAGGAGTGTAGACAACGACGCAGTTGTCATACGCTCTACCGAGAACGATGCCATCGATGAAAGCCATTTTGAAGCGAGCAGGGATTGCGACCCTGCCTTGAGGATCGATTCTGTGTTCGTATTCGCCGGCGAAAATCATGTATATCTCTGAGCATGGAGCGCAAGGGAGAATTTCCGATTTCGCCCCTATTTGCCCCAATACGCGACAAATTGTGCCAGATAAGTACTTTCGGCGACAATACATTCGGCGCACACTTTTAGCGGATATTTGATGTGACGAACGTACTCTACCGCGTGCTAGCATCCCGGAAATCGATCATGTACGTTCGTACCTTGAGTTGGGCTTTGAGTTCATTGTTACGTTCGTACTCGGGAATATCTGGCGTGCCAAATCTGAGCCAGGGCGCTCTGTTTTTACGGGAGAGAATCACATAGTTGACTACAGTGTGCTGACCAGCAGCGATACCGGAGCGGTCGGGAAACGGGTCGATACAAGTGGTGATGCCATCGTTGAGATTATGGATGGCGCAGGTCATCGATTAGTCGACCGCGTGATGCTCCCAGACGATTTCAAGTCGCTCTCTGAGCAGATCAGAACCTGGTGTGACTCAAACAAGACTGACGTCGTGTTAACGACTGGCGGGACGGGATTGTCGTCGCGAGATGTGTTGCCAGAAGTGACGAGAGACCTGATTGACGTCGAGATTCCCGGAATGGCAGAGGCGATGAGGGTGGCATCACTGAAAGTGACCAGAATGGCCATGATTTCTCGTGCGGTAGTGGGAGCACGCGGCTCGACATTAATCATCAACTTGCCGGGTAGCACTGGTGGAGTTCGAGAGAATCTGGTGGTTGTCCTTCCAGTAATCGATCATGCTGTGGAGGTGCTTCAGGATCGCCAGTCGGGCAGCCACCCAATATAGCCGATATCGCAAGGTCCTCACATGCGCGCACGCGTGTGCGCCGTTAGTCTTTAGTTACGACGGGTATCTTGAGCGGAGTCGCCAGAATCGAAGAATCTGGGAGTAGTGTCGTGGGTTTTCTGAAATTCGTTCAGTATTCTTCGACCGAGAAACGTCTGTCGCATTGGTCGGAACATCGTTTCACACGTCATGCCTTCAAGTAGCAACAATGAAAATTTCCATAGTCACGCTGTTTCCAGAGATGTTCGATGGTTCGTTTGGTACAAGCATTATTGGCCGCGCCGTGAAGGAAGGAAAGGTCGAGATTAGTCTCGTCCAGTTGCGAGATTTCGCAGAGGACAAGCGTGGAACTGTAGACGAACCACCATTCGGAGGCGGAGCCGGAATGGTGCTTAAAGCAGCGCCACTGGTTGACGCAGTCGATTCTATCGCCACGCGGTCAACTTCAAACTCCGATTCGAAACCGCACGTAGTGTTGATGTCGGCTCAGGGGACTCCTCTATCACACCGGCGCGCACAAGAACTTTCCGAAATGGACGAGATCACTCTGGTGTGTGGACACTACGAAGGGGTAGATGAACGTTTCATCGAGTTGCGCGTCGATGAGGAGATTTCTGTTGGCGATTTCG
This sequence comes from Chloroflexota bacterium, assembly GCA_024275195.1. Taxonomy (GTDB): domain Bacteria; phylum Chloroflexota; class Dehalococcoidia; order Lucifugimonadales; family Lucifugimonadaceae; genus Lucifugimonas. The sequence goes on from JAJRZP010000042.1 coordinate 12,751, forward strand.
TAATGACCGGCGGTGAGATTCCGGCGATGGCGTTGACGGATGCGATCGTTCGGCTGCTTCCTGGCGTTCTCGGGAACGATGACTCGACTAAGCAAGATTCATTCGCCTCGGGTGCTGCTTCTCTGCTGGAAGGTCCGCTATACACTCGCCCGGCCAGCTACAGAGGACTCGAAGTGCCCGAAGTCTTGCTCAGTGGCGACCACACCAAGATCGCGGCATGGCGACGAAGGCAGGCGTTGCTGCGGACTGAACGGCGGCGGCCCGAGCTTCTGAGCGATTGGCCTGCGAGCGAGTAGTCGTGTGCGCGTAATTCAGTCGAAAATGATTGTGGTGAAAAACAACATGCCGCGGTATTGCTGGTCGGTACTTTTCGGTTGTAGACTTAACGATCTGCACTGAAACACATCGACGCCTCTGGGCGTCTTTTCGCGACGAAAGATTTTAGACATGGACGCCGCATCACTGATCGAGCGAAAGACACTCGAGCATATCGAAGACTTTCAGCCCGGCGATACCGTTACCGTGAACCTTCGCATCGTCGAAGGTGACCGACACCGGATCCAGGCTTTTCAGGGCAACGTGATTTCCGGCAAGCACCGTCTTTCCAAGTCTCCGCTTCCCGGGGACACGTTCATTGTTCGTCGCGTTTCCTACGGGGTTGGTGTGGAACGAATCGTTCCGTTTCACTCACCAAATGTTGAATCGGTAAAAGTTACCCGGCGTGGCAAAGTGCGACGCTCACGCCTTTACTACCTTCGAGGTCTCACGGGCAAGAAAGCTCGAATCAAGGAACGCCGGTAGGCGAACTTCAACCTGACTGGTCAGGTTCGAATCTGTTTACCCTCTTCCTTTATCGGTGGAGGGTTTTTGGTTTAATTGCCAACTGATGTTTGACCGCTTCGAGTGTGGGCAGATAATTGCCTGCATGCCAGTTCTGCCGACGAATTTTGTTTCCGGAGCCATCTTTGCAGTTCGCTGAAGTAGCCGTTGATTTTCCCGACGAACACTCGCGCACATTTTCGTACTCGAATCCCGCCGGCGTGGGTGTAGTCGTGGGCGATCTGGTGTGGGTCCCTTTTGGGGCAAGGACGTTGCAAGGAGTCGTATTCGAACTGACCGATACTCCGGTCGCTGAACTCGAAAAGATACGACCAATTGCCGCACGTACGGTTGGTGGGCCATTTATTACGGAGCATTTGATCCCGGTAGCGCGCTGGGTCGCCGAGCACTACCGAACCACGCTGTTTACCGCATGTTCGTTGCTACTTCCGCCCGGCGCCTCTTCGAAATTGCGTACATGGCTTTCGCCAGGCGTGATTGATCGAGATTTGACGAAGCGCGAGCAACAGGCGGTCGGATACGTTCTGGAGAATGAGCGGGCACCAAAGTCGCGAATCGCAAGGCGATTGGGATTGGGCGGCACGGCTGTTGTTGATCGCCTGATCCGACAGCGCATTCTCCACGCCGAATCAAAGTGGGAGAAGCCGCGAGTAGCAGCGGTCTATTCGAATCGGATCGAGCTTGCGGTTGCTGAATCGGTCGCCGATCAACTGATCGAAACCCACCATGGTGGGAAATCCTCCCGGCGCGCTGATCTCTTGAAATGGTTTAAGTTGGGCAAAGTTGCCCAAACCAAATCGTCGCTCAACAAACTATTCGGCAGTACGGCAGTAAAGTGGGCGTTCGACGAGAATCTGCTGAAGGTTCGGAAGATCAAGCGAGACCGCGATCCACTCGCCAATTATTTTTTTCAACAGGCGTTCCCGCACTTACCGACCGTTGCCCAACGCGGTGCAATCGACGCGATAGTGGCTCAGATCCATGCTGCCAAACCATCGATAGACTCTGGCGACCGTCGATTTCTGCTGCATGGTGTAACTGGATCTGGAAAAACCGAGGTGTACCTCCAGGCGATCGAAGCATGTATCGCCGCAGGTAAACGGGCAATATATCTGGTGCCTGAAATCGCACTCACACCACAGACTCTCCAGCGTATCGCCTCCCGTTTTCCGGGCAAGGTTGGGCTACTTCACTCCGGTCTTACGCTTGGTCAGCGCTATGACCAGTGGTGGCGGGTTAAAAATGGAGAATTTCCAATTGTTCTGGGATCACGTGGCGCAATATTCGCCCCGATAGAGAAATCTGGTCTGATCATCATTGATGAAGAGCATGAATGGACCTACAAGCAAGGCGATCAGGCGCCCCGGTATCACGCCCGGGCGGCCGCCGAGCGAATCTCGGAAGAGACCGGTGCCGCCCTTGTTCTGGGCAGCGCCACTCCGGATATCTCAAGTTATCGTGCAGCCATGGTCGGGAGGTATCGCTTGCTCGAACTTCCTGATCGAATCGGCAGCGCGTCGGTGGATCGTGCGGTAGTTGGAACCCAGCCGATGGCAGCGGTCGAGATTATCGACATGCGGGACGAGCGCGCGGACGGACATTTCGAGATGCTTAGCCGTCGCCTGATCGATTCGATGCGTGATGCGCTTCATCTCGGTGGAAAGGTGATTCTTTACTTGAATCGTCGTGGCTCGGCATCGTTCATCCAATGTATTGACTGCGGTCAGGTCCGAAAATGCCGAAGATGCGACACAGCACTTACGTTTCATCGTAATTCTAGCGATACTCGTGCCGAAAAAAGTGGGCTGATTTGTCACTACTGCAACTACAGAGTGAGCGCGGTTTCGGAGTGTCCGACCTGCGGCGGAAAGCAGATGCGTCGATCAGCACCGGGTACCGAGTCGGCTGCCGAGTCAGTGCGCCAGTACTTCCCCGGAATCGAAGTTGTACGTTGGGATTCAGACAGTGCGCGTACGGCGACCGATCATCAACGAATTATGGACGAGTTCGTCACCAGCGGTGCAGGTGTTCTTGTCGGCACCCAGATGGTCGCCAAGGGACTCGATATCCCCAGCGTGACACTTGTCGGAGTCATATCTGCCGACACCGGGCTTGCCGTTCCTGATTTCCGTGCGGGCGAGCGGGCATTTCAGGTGCTTGCACAGGTGGTTGGGAGAAGTGGCAGGGGAGCGCTCGGAGGCAGGGCGATTATCCAGACATTCAATCCCGATCACTACGCCATACAAGCCGCGGCCGATCAGGACTACGAACTGTTTTACGAAATGGAGATCCGGCTGCGCGCTTCTCAGGCAAACCCGCCTTTCACAAGCATGATCAAATTGATGCATTCGGCAGGTACCCCCGAGAATGCAAAATCCGAGGCTGATCGCATGGCAGCAGCACTCAGCGATGCTCGAGAGTCACACGGTGAAACCGGGATCGAAGTAATCGGGCCAACACCGGCATACCCGCTGAAAATGAGAAACATGTTCCGGTGGCAAATATTGCTCAAGGGCACACATCCTGAGAGACTTTTAGAATTAGTCCCGCCGGGGTCATTGTGGTCGGTAGATGTCGACCCGGAATCGTTGGGCTAACGACTGAACTCCGCCCGGAAAAGGATAGTAATTGGCAATCAGGCGAATCAGGGTTTTCCCAGATCCAATCCTGCGAAAGAAATGCAGAGTAGTTCGTCGCGTCGATGACAAGGTTCGAGAACTTGCATCCGACATGATCGAAATATTGGATGCCGCGGGTGGGATTGGACTTGCCGCAAATCAGGTCGGCGCACTCCAGCGAGTTGTAACTATTCATCTCCCCGGAGACGAGGATGCGATCGTGCTGGTAAACCCTGAAATTCGTGATACTGAAGGCGAACGCGAGATAATCGAAGGCTGCCTGTCGTTCCCCGGCTATGAAGGGATGGTCAAGCGTTCAGTGACGGTGAAAGCGCGCTGGCTTGACGAGAACGGCTCCAAGATGAAAGTCACCGCCGAAGATCTGTTTGCGCAGGCTCTGGAGCATGAAGTCGATCACCTAAACGGCATTTTGTATGTCGATCATCTACTCGCTCACGAGAAACTTGCCGCCGCTGGAACGCACGTTGAAGAAGGCGAGCCGCACATGCACGACGTCGAGCTTGAAGTACGGGCAGACCACAGCGACGATAGTTCTGAACCGGAAGAGTCTGACATCGAGGTAGTCCACACGACGATCAAGTTCAGCGACCTCTATTCTGAGTCGTCTGTTGATCAAATGGAATACGATCTGCGCAGGGCCGGTTACGTGATCGACCCACAGAGCGCCGATGGTCACGATCACATCGAGTCAGACGATCCGCATCTGGACGGAGGAGTGCTGCTCGATTCCGGTCACACGCCGTAGTATTTAGCGTTGGTGTGAACGGCACTCGACCACTCTTGCTGAATTCCGTGCATTCTCACGACGCGAGAGTGTTGTATCGCTCTCGTCCGTTCCACTCGATCCTCAACAGCCTCGACAAGGCTGTGTTGTCGTTCAATCGATGAATCTTCCTGTGGTGTGATTCGTTGAAATGAGGGGCTGTTCCCTGAGCAAAGTTACGTTGCGCCGGTGCTATACTTTTTGCTTACCTGAGTCGAGTTGATGAGTCATTTCAGCGAGTTCGGGTCAAATTCATGATTTGTTCGACGCCGCTATTCTGAGTCACTCAGTGCGGTGTCGGGGGTTCGTACCAGCAATATGATGGCGTCACCAGATTGGTGATCTAACGTCAGGATTAATCACATAGACACGCCGCCTTTGCGGCGCGTTTCGCGTAAGAGTCTGAGTTATTGAGAAGATTCAGAGGCCTAGTCCTCGTTGCAATACTGGTTGTCACTTCGGTTGTTGTATTGGCAATACCTGAAATTAGTGTCTTCGGGTTCACCCGCGGTGGAGACAGCACTCTTGGCTTGACGCTGGGACTTGATCTCGAAGGTGGCACACACCTCGTATACAGAGTGATTCCTGAGGATGGTCGAGCTGCGACACGTGAAGATATGGAAGGCGTTCGCAATATCATCGACAAGCGTGTCAACGAATTTGGTGTAAGCGAGGCAAGTGTCCAACTTCTCGGTGGTGGAGTCGACTCAGTCCCTGATCGAGTCCTCGTTCAGATACCGGGTCAGACCGGTGCCACTATTACACTGAACTTCAGTTCTGACACGGTTTCTGCCGAGACTCTTGAAGCATTTTTCCAGAACCAGCTCGGACGTCCTGATGCCAGAGTAGTTCAAAACGACAATGGTTCATTGAGCATTCATCTCGATGAGATTAGCGGCGAGGTTCTCGACGCTGCAGGTAACATCTTGAGCCCGAGCGAAGCTGATGCCTGGCGGGATGCAATTATTGCCGAGTACCCGGTAGCCCTCCAGGTCGGCTATGTTCTCCCTGAGGTCGACCCTCCGGTGATAGGTGATGACACTGCTGTCGATCCGGTACCGACCGAAATCGCTGAAACTCTGCCGACTCTGGAAGACGTTCAGGCTGCGTTCGATTCCGTCGGGCGAAGCGATGCGGATATCTCGGCAGTTCCCGGTGCGGAGGGTTTGTTCTCAATTCTGATGTACGGCCTCGATACCGCTACGACCGATGATGAAGGAAATCTGATTCAAAGCGAAGATCAGAGAATCCTCTCAGCACTCCGTGAGATCGGCGAAATTCAGTTCACCTCGAGCCAGGGATCACTCACACAATGGACGCTGGGTGGTGGTGTACAGGAAGCCAAGAACCTGATCGGTAAAACGGCTCAACTCGAGTTTCGATACCGGGAATGTGGCGATATCATCCCTCCTTCTGAAAACATTCCCTGGCCACCTGACGGCCTCTCCCCAGAAGAGTGGCTGGGTGTGCGCTGTACCGACCCCGCGTACTTCACTGAATCTGCGACCGAAATCGATGCCGCCGATCTCGCCGATGCTTTCCCTGATGTTTCGCAGGGAGCCATCCCGAGGCCAATCGTGACTCTCGTGTTCAACGACGAGGGCGCAGATGCATTCTTCGATGTAACTGACCGAGTCGCACGACAGAACGACCGGCTTGCTATCTATCTCGATGGCGAAGAACTTGTTGCTCCCAGCGTGCAGGCAGGTATTTCTGGCGGACGGGCAATCATTGAAGGTGGTAATTTCACTTCTGAGGGTGTGCGTACGATTGCGATTCAACTTCGCTCCGGTTCACTCCCGGTTTCGCTTGAGTTGATTCAGGAACGTAATGTCGACGCTGTGCTTGGTAAAGACTCGCTACAGAAGAGTCTGTTCGCGGGTGGCGTAGGACTTGTCATGCTTCTCCTATTCATGATTGCCTACTACAAGATTCCAGGCCTGGTTGCATCGATCGCATTGATCGGCTACACGATAATGTTGCTGGGAATTTTCAAAATGATCCCCGTGACTATGACACTGTCGGGTGCTGCTGCCATCATTCTTTCGCTTGGTTTTGCGGTTGATGCAAACATTCTGATTGCCGAACGCACTAAGGAAGAATTGCGTTCTGGCCGCAGTCTGCTCCCTGCAATCACAGCAGGTTTCGACCGTGCGTGGCCGTCGATCAGAGATGGAAATATGTCGACAATTATCGTAGCTCTCGTCCTCTTCTGGTTCGGTGACAGATTCAGCACCAGTGTCATGCAGGGATTCGCACTTACCCTTGCGATTGGTGTCTTGCTGAGTATGTTCACCGCATTTTTCGCCAGCCGGTTGCTACTCCGATTGATCGCATCAACGAGAATCGGGGACAAGCCAAATCTTTTCGTACCGGTGCCTGATCAGACCCAACGGGGTGGATCTGCGACTGGAGCTAACTCCTAATGGATGTCGTTGCAAAACGCCGAATATTCCTGACGATTTCAGCCGTGATGGTTACGTTGTCGCTGATTATTCTGGGAACTTCAGGCCTGAATCTCGGTATCGACTTCACTTCAGGGTCGACTATCACGTACCAGTTTGCCAATGGTGACCCTGGAACTGCCCGAATCACCGATGCGATGATTAGATCAGGGCATCCAGTGGCAATTGTTCAGGCTCTCGGTGACGACCAGTACTTCATCCGGACAGATGATCTTGGTGTTTCCGGCCTGGATGATGTGAACGCGGAGATTCTGCAACTCGATCAGGGGGCGAGAGTCCTTGATGTATCGTCTGTCGGTGCCTCAGTTGCAGAAGATACCGTCCAGAACGCAATTACAGCGGTGATCGTTGCCGCGGTGTTCGTGATGCTTTACATCATGTACGCGTTCCGATCTGTACCGAGTTCATATAAGTACGCATTTGCCGCAGTCGTTGCACTGCTGCACGACGTTGTGATCGTCCTTGGTGTGTTTACCGTTCTCGGACTCGTTATAAATGCCGAGGTCAATGCGATCTTCATTGTCGGAATCCTCACGGTGATTGGTTATTCAGTTAACGACACAATCGTGATTTTCGACCGAATCCGTGAGAACGTTACCCTTGCGCCCGCACGAGAGTTCCGCAACACGGTGAACCTCTCGATCAACGAGTCGATCACGCGCTCGCTGGGCACCAGCCTCACGTCGATGACCGTGATACTCGCGATGCTGCTGTTCGGTGGTGCCTCGCTGCGAGACTTCCTGATCGTGCTTCTTGCTGGCGTGATGGTCGGAACTTACAGTTCCATCTTTGTCGCAAGCCAGATTCTGGTTCTTTGGGAGCATCGATCATTCATTCCGTGGCGACGAACTGCGACAACGAACTCTTAGCTCAGTAGTTTAGAAGTCGCACCCTTGAGATAATTCGACTACCATTTGCCGGTCGGGTACGGTAGTCGGGCGCACCTGTTTATTGATAGAAGGAACGGTTTCAAATGCTGATTGGTGCGCACGTGTCCGCGGCCGGTGGATCAAACAAGGCTGTGGCCCGTGCTGAAGAGATCGGAGCAGAGTGTTTTCAGATTTTCGCTTCTTCACCTCGGATGTGGTCGGCAAAACCCATCGCCGATGCTGTCGCCGACAAGTATGCTGCTGAGATGAAGCGGACCGGGATGGGGCCGACAGTTCTTCACGGAAAGTACCTCGTAGCGCTCGGCTCTGCCGATCCTGAACTGCTCGCAAAGTCGGAAATTGCGCTCCAGGCTGATGTTGCAGCCGCCAATAAATTGAGAGCCCTCGGAGTTATATTTCATCCAGCGAGTCACCGCGGGCAGGGTTTCGATGCGATCGTAGATCAGTTCGCAACTTCTGTTCAGAGGATCCTTGAGAACGAGCCCGGTGATTCGCTTCTGATGCTCGAAACCAGCGCGGGAGCCGGCGATCACATCGGCTCTTCTTTCGCTGAACTTGGAATTCTTATCAAAGCCATCGGCAGCGATCGCGTTGCGGTCTGTCTGGATACTCAGCACGTGTGGGCCGCCGGATACAACATCGCGGAAGTGGATACATTGAACGAAGCGATGGACGAGTTCGACAGAGAGATCGGCATCGATCTACTCCGATCTGTTCATGCCAACGATTCGATGCGAGAGCTTGGTTCTTCAGTTGACCGTCACGAGAATATCGGCGAGGGACTTATCGGTACTGCAGGCCTCGCAACCCTGATGTCGCACGAAGCATTCGAACGAGTCCCGTTCTATCTTGAGGTTCTAGGAACAGGGAAGAGTGGTCCGGACAAACCGAACATCGACCGGCTTAAGGCGATTCGTTCACAGGTTGGTGCCAAGTAGGTTCGTATTGCAGGTGAGCAGAGACGTTTTCGAGGATATTGTTCGTGATGCCATAGCGTCGCTGCCGGAACGCTTTCTGTCGAAAATGGGCAATGTAAGCATCATCGTTGCCGACCGAGCATCGAGCCAGCAGATGGCAAAGAATGGACTGAGACCAACAGACGTTCTTTACGGCCTGTACGATGGCGTACCGCTTACGGAACGGGGTGGTTATGTACCGCCATTGCCAGATGTGATAACGATTTTTCAAGAGCCGATCGAGAATTCCAGCCGGACCATTTATGAGTTAGAGCGTCAGATCGTGACGACTGTCAAACACGAAGTAGCCCACTACTTTGGATTCTCTGATGATGAGCTCGACAAGATGGGGCTGGGTTAGTGCTGCGAGTCGTGATCGCTGCATTCGATGGATTGCAGCCGTCGCAGATCACCCCTGCGTACATGCCATCGCTAAGTGATCATGCAGATAGTGGTGTTAAATTTCGCCACAACCACGCCGTATTTCCGACCGTAACCCGCGCCAACTCGGCGAGCCTGCTAACCGGTGTGACTCCCGGCAAACACGGCCTCACTGCAAACAAGTCGATATTCCACGAGTACTCAAATGTCGAAGTAGTCGATGCACTTGTGCCTAAACTGCCAGAGATCAATCGATTGACGAATGGTGGCCTGTTGCTGGTTCCAACATTGGGTGAGCTAATTAGCGAGAAGAGTCTGAAATGGGTTTCTGTCGTTGGTGGCACCAGTGGCAACGCGTTTGTGCAGCACCCGAATGCCTCGGATTACGGCGATGTAGTTATTCACCCTGAATTCACGAATCCGCCTGAGCATCACGCAGAAATCCTCCGAAGATTTAGCGAATGGCCGCTCAAGCAACCCCCCGCTGCCGAACTGGTAAAGAGGACTGCCGAAATTGCGATCGACTACGCCATCGAAATACTCGATCCTGACGTATTGCTCGTCTGGTTCCCTGAGCCTGATACCTCACAACACGCATATGGAGTCGATAGCACTGAGGCAAAGAATATGTATTCCCTCGCCGATTCTCAGTTCGGGAAGATATTGAGTGCTATCAAACAACGCGGCGAGAATCCCGATATATTCATCGTTTCGGATCATGGCTACTCGACAATCGATTTGGTCGTTGACGTTGAGCATGAAATGAAAATTGCTGGTTTCAGCTCAGACAAAGGCGATCGGTCAGTCGTAGCCGCAGAAAATGGTGGATGCGTATTGCTCTACACACCCACCAGGAGTGAAAAACTCACTGATGATCTGCTTGGTTGGCTGTCGGCTCAGGAGTGGGTTGGGGCTATCGCAACAGATCTTCCGCATTCAACGTCGATGAGTCATGCATCACTCAACGACCTGGGGCTAGAAGGGTCGCGTGCACCTGATATCGTCGTGACCATGCGATCTACCACGACTGGTCAACAAGCTCCACTGGCTCGATCGGGTGCTGCAACAGGTGGAAAGATCGGTATGGGTTCGCATGGAGGTGGCAGCCCAGATGAACTCCACAACACAATGATCGCCAGCGGCCCTTCGTTTATTTCAGGACTCGAATCAACATTGCCGAGCGGTAATATTGATGTGATGCCAACTATTCTTAGCATTCTCGGTATTCCATTGCCTGATCATCTCGACGGTCGTGTACTCGCTGAAGCACTTGTGGACAGCGACTCCGCACCTGAAGATGCCAAATCGCCGAAATCGAGCACAGAATCGGTGACGAGGACAAGAGTCGGGGACACCACGTATTTGTGTAAGTTTGGGTAATTGTTGAGTTCGTTGTGGCAAGACTAGCCCACACCAATTCCGCACCGTTCGCCAATCTATTGGTTGAAACGATATGAGAACGTAGATTCACCGATTCTGGTGATCAGCTATGAGCAGTTTCCAACACGAGAACGAGACAACCGGTAAGAAAAATTCGCGTATCGAGCTACGGATGCTGTCGTTCGATCTGGACGATCGCGTAAAAATAGCTCGGCTTCTTACGGACGCGGGCTATTCGATACGAAACGAATCTGCCGCAAACCTTGACCGCTTTCGGCGGCGTGTGATTGAAGACAAATGGGACCTTATCTTTGTCGATGGCCGTCGTCCACTCGAATTTATTTCAGAGATAACTGGACTGGTTCGTACCCATGCCCCCGAAGTTCCAGTATTCGCCATCGTAGACTCCGAACAGCCCAGCCTTGCAGATCTGCTGGATCTGGGCATCGTTGATCTGTTCGTTGCAGAAAACATGCAGCGGATGGCAGCCAGAGTGACCAGAGAATTGCGCGCGAGAACCGATCATGAACTGGCTTCGAAAGCTCGTCGCCTGCAAAGCGAAATTAATCTCGTCGGTGATGAACGAGCTGTACTCGCAGAGATCGGGCGATTGGTATCTTCATCACTCGATATGGGCGAGGTGTACGAAGATCTGGTCGATCAGATAAAGCAGCTTATTCCACTAGATTCTGCCGCTATCGCCATCGTCGATGTAGAGACCGATTCGGTCACGTTTGAGCATGTCAGCGGAATGCCTCTACCGGGGTTTGGTAAGGGACTCGTTATTCCGTTGTCGAGTTTTACCGATGCCAATCAACTCGCCCGGTTCGTCCTGGTTCTCGATACCGGACTGCTCGAGGACATGAGAGCAGAGTATCCCGGAATAAAGTCACTGCTCGAAACGGGTGTGCGATCCGCCATGGCGACTCCGCTCATTCACCGCGACGAAGTAATCGGGTTGTTGACTACGACCAGCCTTGAGGAAAATGCATACGGCCCGGAGCATGTCGAAATTGCTGAACGAATCGGGGCGCAAATTTCGGGATCTATCGCGAACTCACGTTTACACGCAAGGATTAGTCGTATTGCGTCGATTCGAGAGATCATCGTTCAAATCGGCAGAGACGCCAGTATCGCGCGTGATCTCAAATCCCTGTATGCGAGTGTTTTCAAGAATCTACGTAAGATTATCTCGGTCGACCGTGGTGTTGTCGCACTTGGCTCCGAAGAAGATGGATCACTAAAGATAGATTACGTTATTGGCGTTGATATCGAGACACTTCGCTTCGGGCAAATTCTCAAATTGGATGACATGTCAGATGTTGTGCTTTCCAAGTCAGAACTGACAACCATCGACAACATTCAAGATCAAAAACCGACCGATCCTGCCGGTGGAATTCTGGCGACGGCGGGATTACCTTCAAATATCAGAACCCCTCTCCGCGCACGAGACTCGATAATCGGGCTGATATCGGTAAGTGCGAAAGAGGACCGTGCATATGACGTTAGCCACCTGTCGCTGCTGGAACGGGTTTCTGACCAGATATCGCCTGTGATCGAGTCGATGAAACTACTTGATCGTGTCCAGTCGTTAGCCGCCACTGTTGAAACCACGTTGGATCTCGTGGCAATCGCTGATCTCGAAGGTGTGACGAGTTATCTGAACCCGGCCGGAGTGAAGATGCTCAACCTCGATAGCGAAACCGCAGCTAGTGGAGTAGATCTGACAAGTTTTATGTCGAATGACGTATCGGAAGTTATAAAAACTACAGGCCTGCACCAGGCAAAAGTTATGGGTGGTTGGCAGGCTGAGATTTCGATCACACCGCGTGATTCATTGGATGCCGTCCCGGTCGAAATGCAGCTCGTACCGGTGCGTAATTCGAATCAGGAAATGACGGCAGTAAACGTGTTCATGCGTGATCTGCGAGATCGGGAAGCCGTTCAGATAGAACGGCGTGAGTTCGTTTCAACAGTTTCACACGAACTACGAACCCCTCTTACGAGCATGAGAATGTACACAGATATGCTCGGTGAAGGGGACGCCGGCGAACTCAACGATCAGCAACAGAGACTGGTTAATAACTTGAAGTCGACGGTCGACCGCCTTTCACGCATGGTCGATGACTTGAATGTTGTGTCGATGTTGGAAGCGGGGCGGTTCAATCTCCAGATCGACAGCTTCGGTATGGATGAACTTGTTCTTTCGGCCATCGAAATCTCAGAGCCGAACTTCGTTAAGCGCAACATGACAGTACGGAGCGTTCATTCCGGCGCTGCTGCAGTGGTTGATGCCGACCGAGAACGAATACTTCAGGTATTGGTCAATCTCTTGATCAATTCAGCCAAGTACGCAGATGAAGGAACCGAAACGGTTGTCACGGTATCGGTGGATGACCATGAGGTGCGCGTTGAAGTTGCAGACAAGGGGCCGGGGATCGAAGAAGAAGATCTGGAAGCAGTGTTCGAAAGCTTCTACCGCAGTAAAAGCGCACGAATCTCCCGGGTCGTTGGCTCGGGGCTGGGTTTGTCGATCGCCAGAGGGTTTGTTGAAGCGCAGGGAGGGCGGATCTGGGCCGAAAGCACCGTTGGCGAAGGGAGTACCATCGTATTCACACTCCCACTGGTCATAAGCTGAAAACTCGTCTGTAACGAAGTTTAGCGCACGAAGCGTGTGTCGCCCGTTCGGCGCGTAAGCCCCTTGGAATCCATATATTCGAGGATCGCCAGTGTGTACTTTCGACTGGTGCCAAACAAATCCCGTACGCTCGTAATTGTGATCTCTTGCCCTTCTGAGCCGGCCTCGATGATCTTCGATTCCATCTCCGAATACGCATCTACTGGGTAAACGATATCTCCGGAAATCCTGACTACATCACCCCGTTCCGCAAGGAACTGCAATATTTCGATATCGATAGTGCGCTCCGTTGACGGGCTGTACCGATCGGTTGAAATCAATTTCAGATACTCAGTAGCCACATCTTCTTGCTCTCTCGAAAGAGAAGGCTTGTGAGTTGGAACACATACCGTTGCTTCATTGGTAGACATCTTGTTTTCCAGCATCAGCGAACTGGAAACTGCACTGAACGCAGGCTGCTTTAGTTTCAGTTGCCCGCGAAAATCCTGAAGTGGCATACCCGGTCGAAGCGGGAACGATCGGTGAAAAGTTGCCAGCGTGTTTGACGCGGTATCGACCATTTCCTGCCAACCGGCAGTCGAGATAATGTAGTCGTGGTTGGCTCCGAGCCGCTTCACGCATCCCTCTTTTTCGAGAGTAGTGATCACTCCATCGATCTCATCAATGCTTGATCCGGTTGCACCCGCCAACTGAGCCAGAGTTGCCGGTTCGATGTTCGTGACGGCGTTGAACGTTACGTCCTCCACCGAACCACTTGCGGCGGTTTCCAATCGTGAAATTGTTTCGGGATCGTTACGTTTTCGACGTGGAGCATCAGGCTCCAGCACACGTCCACC
>JAJRZP010000043.1 GCA_024275195.1 Chloroflexota bacterium
ATCAGGAAACCGCCGACAACTATGCTGGCTCCCGGAGTGGTGGTCGCAGTCCTGGGTCTGCTGTTTGTGTTAAACGTGCAGGTATTGCGGGTTGGCCTTCCGGAGACCATACGAAATCCGTTTCCGCCGACAGCGGAATCAGTGGCTTTGGGTGCGCCCGCGTACACCGCCACTTGTGCGGTATGTCATGGCGTGGGCGGACTGGGTGACGGTCCTGCTGGTGCAGGTCTGCCAAAACCGCCGGCCGATCTGTTTGTTCACGTTCCATTGCACAGCGATACGATTCTGTTCGAGTTTATTCGCGACGGCATGGAGTCAGTCGGCATGCCGGGTCAGGACGGCGTGCTATCGGAAGATGAGATGTGGAATCTTGTGAATTATTTACGAGCGGAATTCGACAATCGGTGATACGTGGAGGGGACTACTTACCCGGCGGTTTAGTGCCGGAGCCGTCCTTGGTGCCAGTATCTCCTGATTCGTCTTTGACCTGAGACTTGTCCTTAGTGCGGTCGTCACCGTTATCGTCGCCATCGTCTGCGGCACAACGAGAATCGCTCGGATTGGCGGCGCAAAACGCCCGTTTCTCAGCTTCGGAATCAACGCCTTTGTCACCACTGCCACCGGAGCATCGAGAGTCGTCTGGGTTGGCTGTGCAGTAGGCACGCTTTTCGGCTTCGCTGCCAGACCCATCTCTCTTATCACCCGATGAACCGTCGGGGTTGCCAGAGCAGTTCTGATCCGACGGGTTAGCAGCACAGTACGCCCTCTTTCGGGCATCTACCGCATCGGGTGAATTACGTTCCTCTCTCTCTTTTTCGCGTGCTTCACGGTCATTCTCCTCCTCATCTCCAAGCGAGCATGCAGAGATTAGCCGTGCCTCTTCGGCATCGGTGAGCGGACGATTTGGAACGCTTCCGAAGACTTTTACGATGCATTCGATAACTTCAGGGGGGGCTGAGCCGCCTCGCTCATCATCAGGTCGGTCAGGGATGTCCCCGTCTCTCTCATCTTCTCCACTCAAACACGCGCTACGGACTCGAAGTTTTTCCGCATCCGATAGATCACCTTCACCGGTCACTTCACGCCCAACGACGCGAGACGCGCATCTTATGATCTCTTCCTCTGAATCGGCTACCGCCCGCCTCCGAATAGCTTTCACTGGATCAGTGGCATCTTTTTCAGCAGCGCGCTTTGCCTTCTCTTCTGCCAGTCTGGCGGCCCTTCGCACTGCCTCGTCGGCATGTTTTTTAGCCTCGTCTATGCGTTCTTGTTCCCTCTCTCGGCGCTCACCTGCAAGCTTGTCGATAAGACCCGTAGAGTCAGTATCTCCATCGTCAAATTTCGTTCGTGCAAAAGTTTCAAGCCGATCTTTCACCTCATCGTTGTCAATTATCTTCGGCTTTTCGTTTCGCTTGTTGGAATCGCTCCGACGCACAAGTACAACTACCTGATCACCATCACCGAGAGTTCCATCACTGTCCTTTACAACCGAGCTTCCTCGACCATCCTCAGATCCCACAAGATCGGCTGCATCGCCGTCTCTGGGTTTCGAAACGATCAAACGATCGTGTTTACGAGTTGCGGTGCCAGGAATTGGTGCAATTTTTAGAGCTACAGCGTTGCCCGATGTGACATCGCCATCGGCGATCACAACGACTCTGGAGCCGCGCGTGTACGACTCTGCATCCAGTTTTTCTGAAATTTGCGTGGCAGCGGGATCGATATGAACCTGCACGTCGGTGAGATCCTGACCAACCTTTGCGTTCACAATGATCAAACTTCTGCTCATTTGAACCAGCCTACCGATTACCGCCCGACCTGAGACTCTGCCGTCAGGGGTTGCTTCCTCGGAGTCTTCACGCTCTGCTGGAGTTTCGCCGTCATCCCCTGTACTGCGGGAAGACACTTCGACATTCAAAACTGCGGTCGATGTTCTGCCCAGCCAGTCGACTGCAACGACGGTAAGTTCAAAACCCGGAATCGGCAGAATCGGTCGTCGGTCTGGGTTCAACACGACAGTACTTGACCCTGCCGAAATCAGGAGGCCATCTTGACGGAAACTGTATTGAACCGGTTGGCCAGTTGTGTTGTACCCGATCACCTCATATCGACCTTCGGAGTCTTCGGAAACTGAGGTTGGGCCAAACAGGCTCATCTGTAGCGGCGGCGGTGAATCGACCACGTTAATAATGAGGGCAGCGGTTGCGATCACATTTCTTGCTGCGTCATAGGCGATCGCACCGAATTCAAGTGTTTCGCCCGCCGTCGCCACGTTCACACCTAAAAACGCTTGATAGGAGCCGTTCGGCAGGGCAATTGCAAATGCAGGTGACGGCAGTGGCAAGCCATTGAGCGTGAAATCCAGAGCATCAACGGGAATCGTAAATTGTCCCGGACCAGGTTGAATGGTCGCTCGAAGAACGATTCCATCGCCCTGTTGGAATGGACGGTCCGCGGTGATATTTCTCGAGGAAAGGAGCAACGACGGATTAGACGGAGGGATGCCATCAAGTGTCGGACTGTCGCCAGGTCCGGTGTATGTCTCGGTGATCTCGGTCCAGCCAATCGTTGGCTCAAGGTACGAAAGACTAACGTAGATCGTCGTCCCGCTTATCAGCGTCGTGGCTGAAAGAATTGTCGGAAGTAAGGCACTGCCTCTGTAGATATCGTCTGCGCCAGGTGATGTACCGATCCGGAGATACCAGGCGACAACGTCAGAGTCGTTTGGTGTCCACTCGAATGTTTCCTGGGCAGATAATGTTGATCCAGTCACAGGTGAAGTTATTGCAGGAGTTTCAGAAGGTGATCCAGGGTCCGCATCATCGGCGGCTTGAACCACGCTTACAACAACCTGTGAAATTGCTTGTGCAGACTCTCCAGAATCATCTTGAACTTCGACGGATATTGGAAATATTCCAGGGGTTGAAGATGAGAATAAGACACTCTGAACATTCCCATCATCAAATTCGCCATCATCATCGAGATCCCACGCATAGGCAACCGGGTCTCCCCCCGGATCATTTCCGATTGCCGTCAAGACAATCGCTTCGTCGGTATTCCCACCGTAAGGACCTCCAGCGTCGGCTTCGGGAGCCACATTGACTACTTCGATCTGCGTTGTGTCCGACCCTTGATCACCAAAAAGTCCTGCAACCGTCACCAGCACTTCGTAAACACCGTCATCGAGATAAAGATGTGTCGCAGAGATTTCGCCGGCCGTCGTTGGAACGATCTGGTCGCTGGTTCCATCGCCCCAATCTATCGTGGCAGTCGTTAGTTGAGGGTCGAGCACAATGATGGTTGCGGCGAGTGCGGCCGGGGATCCCTCGTCTATCGTGAGAGAAAGACCGGCGTCGACTATCGGTGCGGAGTTCAGCAGCCCACCGGTATCAGATACGGTGATTTGCTCTGCAACGACGATTGCCACAGGACCGGTCACCGTTGCATCATCGACCACGCTCACAGTTTCATCAACGTTCACTTGCGCCGGGGGTGCGGTGTCGTTCGAGTCGCTGACGCCGACGTTCTCCTGAACCAAGATGTCGATTGGTGGTGGGTCTTGCGCGTAGACGCGCGTGTTACTACCGACCATCGCCACTGTAACGATGATAGACAGCAATATGAGGAATCTAGATATTCTCATAACCGCGAACTGAGTACTCCAGAGAACGAACTAAACGTATGTCACACTACGAAAAACTTATTACCACGGTGACGTTGACAACCTGTCCAGTCAGGACAGGAACAGGCGTATCCAATGTCTTTTCCGTCATCGTGTTAGCGAATTGATTAGGGGTTAAACACGTCAAGTAGTCAGAGGGCGCACTGGTGGATGAACATCCGCTTAGCACGGTAAAAACTCTTCCAATGTCGGTGTCGTTCGTCACGGTAGCAGTACCAGTCAGTACGAGAGAACCTGCGTTCGGCCCAGTGGCTGGGGAGTCTGCTGCAAGTCCCCCGAACTTTGTGGCTGAACTCGCGATAGTGGCGTGGGTTGCAGGATATTCACTGATGCTGCAACCGACACCATCTCCGAAGTTATTTGTACATGGGCCATTGGCGTTGTTGGTCCCCAGAATAACGACACTCCACGTTGCGACGGTGAATTCGCGTGAAAGTATCTGTGCCAGGCTTGCGGCACCGGAGGTAGTTAAAGCGTTGTCGAATTCTGTGCGACTGACAAGCTTGCCGTCTGGCTCAGACACCTCGATTGTCCAGCGGCCGTGAACCTCGATACCCTCGTTCATCCCATCTTGTGGCTCAGCATTTGCCCTGACCATTCCACGGTCACTATCCGTGGCTAGATTGGTTTGGGTTCCATCTTCTGACTCAGCCTTCGAGGGTGATATGCCTTCGGTTCCGACAGGTTCGGTCGGTGCCGGGATATCGATTGTGTCAGTGGTGGCTATAGGTGCATCGGCTGAATGTCGTATCGCTGTGTTGATCGTTATTAATGAAAAAACAATTAGTGCGATCACCATCGAAGTTCCGATTATCAATCTTTTATTCATAAGTAGTCTCCAGCTTTCGAGCACACTTTCTTTGCCTCGTAAATTACGGTAGATAGACAACGGTTATTACGTAGTTTGCTTGCTCTTCAGCAGAAACACTGCCAACAACTTCGATGATGTTTATCCCTACTTCTAGCGAAACGGTGTGCTCGAAGACCCCTTCTGCATTTGGCGCGACGATGTCATCGTTGACGGTGACAACCGCATCGACTCTTGTTTGTCCGACTATGTCGAGCGTGGATACCGTTGCAAAAACATCCAGTTCTGCTGGCTCGATCAGATCCAAGAAAAATTCGCCAGCCAGTGGGGATTGAGTCGATCCAACCAGTGGTGTCGCAGTTACGGACGCCGTTGTTGCTACTGGCGATGGTGTTGGTTGGCGGACGGTTATCGCGGTTGGTAGAGGGGCTGTAGTTGCAGTGGGGATCGGGGTCGGAGGAGTTCCAGTAGGTGTGGCGGTCGCCTGACTTGAGAGTGTTGCAATAACAGTCGGCGTAGAGTCGGGCGTTTCATCGCCGGATCCCGTGCAGGCCGCGAACACCAGAGTGGCTGCGAGCGCGATCAGCAAAGGCACCATGGTCTTTAGCTGCCGAACAGAGTTAGCGTTAGCCGCTTCTCGCATCGTTGTCCTCAGGCAGCCCTTTGCTATGGAAATCAGTCCTGAATGTCGTTAGTGACAGCAGCGCCTGATTCGACCAGAGCATTGATTTCGTTGGCAGTGTAGTCCGCTTCAAGCAAAACTTCACGGGTATGTTGCCCGAGTAATGGTGCAGGTTTGGTGATTCTTCCAGGTGTCCCGTACAGTTTGGCGGCTAACCCGATGTTTTTGGTCGTGCCTGCCGTGGGATGTTCGAGAACTGCTTCCATCCCACGATCTTGAACCTGTGGGTCGCCCCATATCTGTTCCATATTAAGTATCGGACCGGCCGGTACTCCGGCTTTTTCGAGAATTGCCAGCCACTCGTCTGAAGTCTTTGTTGTGGTGGTACTTTCCAGTTCTGCCTCGAGTTCGGCGCGATTCACTAAACGACTTGCGTTGTCTTTGAACTCTTCTCGTGTGATTAGGTCTCCACGGCCGAAGGCATTGGCAAGCCGTTCCCAGTTTGGTTGGTTGGGCGCACCGACAACAATGTGCCCGTCCTTTGTTTCCAGTGCCTGATACGGTGCTGAGTTGCGGTGTGATGATCCAAGCGGCCCGGCAACCTCACCTGTCGCAAAGTAACCAGCAGATTCCCATACGGTATAGGCGAGTGCGGCCTCCAAGAGTGAGATTTCGAGGTACTGGCCTTCACCTTTGCGCAACTTATTGATGTACGCGGTGAGAATGCCGTAGACAGAGAACATTCCTGCATTCATGTCGGCAATGGGAACACCGGCTTTGACGGGCGGTGTATCTGGAACTCCGGTGAAGCTCATTATTCCGCTCATCGCCTGCGCTATAAGATCGTAGCCGCCTCGTTTCGCATACGGGCCGGTGCGACCGAATCCGGAGATCGAACAGTAGATAATTCCGGGGGTGATTGCTTTTATTTCTTCGTACCCAAGCCCCAATCGTTCCATGACC
>JAJRZP010000044.1 GCA_024275195.1 Chloroflexota bacterium
AATGACCCTGTTCAGGGCACCTTCCAGCTCGCGAACGTTCTGATGGGCGCGCTGTGCGATCTGGTCGAGTACACCAGGTTCCAAGCTCGGGGCTTTGCTCTGCAAAATTGCATATCGCGATTCATAGTCGGGCGGCTGTAGGTCAACTTCCAATCCACCCGCTAGTCGAGACTGGATTCTCTCTTGCAGCAGGCTTTTGCTTGCAGGCTCGTCGCCAGTAATAACTATCTGCTTCCCCGCCATGTGCAGTTCGTTGAACGTGTGGAAGAAACCTTCTTGTGTCTGTGGCTTCGACGTGATGAACTGAATATCGTCCATCAACAGCACGTCTGCACTTCGGTATCGCCCCCGGAACTTATCCGCAGTTCCCTCGCGTATCGCGCCGATGAACTCGTTGGTGAACCTTTCACTGCTGACGTACATCACCTTCAACCCACGCTTGTTGAGAACGTGGCCAATTGCGTGGAGGAGGTGTGTCTTGCCCAGCCCGACTTCCGAGTAGATGTAGAGAGGGTTGTACACACTGCCGGGAGCCTCTGCGACCTTTGCCGCCGCCGCCTGGGCGAGCCTGTTTGATGGACCGACAACGAACGTATCGAAGTTAAACGAAGGCTTGAGAGCATACGCTTTCGCGTACTCGATTTTCCCGACCGGAGAAGGAGCCTCGGAACTGGCATTTTCGTCACTGAATACCCGGGCGGTGATCGCATTCCCTGCATGATTTCCAGAACTCGAACTCTGAACCCTGAACTGCACTTCCAGCTTCCTGCCGGCGACGCGGGAAACAGTTCTGAGAATAGTTCCAGAAAGACGTTTTTCGAGCATTTCTGCTGCAAATGGACTGGGGGTAGAAATCGTTAGGATGTCATCAACCAGTCCAACGGTAGAAGTGGGTTTTAACCACGTTTCGTAGTTGGGTCTGGGGATTTCTAGTTGGAGCTGCCCCAGTGCTGCTGACCAGATTTGCCGTGCGTTATCCGTCGCCAGACCCTCACTTTTTTCGGGCGCAAAAACCCCTGAACCAGCTCTGCTGGCTTAAAAACATTGACTAAATATGTGGATGACCTAGATCAACGAAATCGGCAACTGGACGTCGCCTGTGGTGGTGCTGATCTGAGGGCAACCGTACCATGCGTGGGGCTGGGTCATGCAACCCCTCAGACGGGTCAATCGACCCGAATTTCTAACCAATTTCCCAGCAATATTGTGACAATGTTCACGACTCAGTTTGAGCGACCTTAAGAATTAACTTTTTCGCAACAACTCAAGCCCTGAGCGCGCAGCCGGTTTCGGCGCGCCGCGACGGGAGCGGCGCATATTAAGTGATTGCATGAGAATAGTTTTTTTCGGATCGCCAACAGATGCAGTACATTCGCTGAAATCGCTGATATCGGCAGGTCACGATGTCGCAGCGGTGTACAGTCGGCCTGACAAACGGTCGGGCCGTGGGCGAACCACGACTCCCACACCGGTCGCAGCCTTCGCGCTCGAACACGGCATACCTGTGCTGACCCCTGCAAGCCTGCGAGGCAATAAAGAGGAAGAATCCCACCTCGCGAGTCTGGATGCCGATGCCTTCGTCGTCGTTGCCTACGGGCGAATCCTCCCAGCGGATATCCTGAGGATTCCTCGGCTCGGAGTCATAAATATCCACCCCTCGCTACTTCCTCTCTATCGTGGCCCCAGCCCGGTCGTCACAGCCATCCTCGATGGGTGTGACGAAACTGGCGTAACTGTGATGCTGCTTGATGAGGGAATGGACACCGGGCCCATCCTTGCACAGTCAGATCCCGTCCAACTCACAGGTCAAGAGAGAGGGGTTGAACTTCAGGCGCGCCTCTTCGAGGAAGGTGCAGCAATGCTTGGTGGGGTTCTCGACCGGCTCGATAGCGGCTCACTGAAGCCGAAACCCCAGGACCACTCGAAGGCGGTAGTCACCAGACTCATTCAAAGGTCGGATGGCGAAATAGACTGGTCGGTCTCTACGACGCAGATTGAGAGAATGATCCGCGCATACGATCCATGGCCGGGAACGTTTACGAGCTGGAAAGGCAAAGGCCTGAAGATTCTCGAAGCGGTGATCGGCGACGAATCATATCTGCAGGCAGGTAAGGTTGCGGTGCGAGAAGGCCGCCTCCTCGTTGGAACAGGCTCGGGTGCCCTTGAGATCAGGCGGATTCAGCTTGAAGGAAGACAGGCAGTTACAGCCGCAGAGTTCCTTCGTGGTCAGCCCGGTTTCGAGGCTGCAATGCTGGGAAGCTGATACTCCACAGTTCCTCGCGAAAACCACGCTACGCAGTTTCGATCTGGACAATCTCACGATGAGCAATGTGGCTCCGAACGTGATCGACGTTTGCAAGCCACCAATCACTCCCGTAGAACGCAGCTTCGCACTTCTCGATATTGCCGACCGAGTCGCCATACGAACGTATCCAGATGAACTGTGTGCGCGATTCGTTGACCCAGACACTCTCGACAGTAATTCCTGCCTCTTCCATCAACGGAACCAGCGTAGGAAACAGCTCAAGCCAGCTTTCGAGCATTCCCTTGTTGATCGTATACGTGCGCAGGTGGGCGATAGTCATTTTTTCGAACTACTCCGAAAACCAGATCGGCTTTACTCTCGTCAAAAAGCGAAAGTACGATTCTACCCAGCAAAGAACCGTATCGGGCAGCTTGCGCAACTGTTGCACCAGAAGATTTTCGACAACCTGCATGAACCATCGTCAGCAGGGCGGGCACTACGAACATCCGGTTGAGCCCAGAGCCTCTTTAGCCCTTGAACATTCCCATTAACGCACGCTTACCACCCGGCCCCGAGATCTTCTTCATCATCTTCTGCATCTGTTTGAACTGACTCAGAAGCTGATTTACCTGGGCAGGCGACGTTCCAGAGCCTTCAGCAATTCTCTTACGCCGTGATCCGTTAATGATCGCGGGCTGTTCACGCTCGGCCATCGTCATCGAGTGGATAATCGCCTCGACGCGGGCCATCTGACGCTCGTCGATATCTTTCGGGTTAAACTTGCCTCGCAGTGCCCCCATTCCGGGGATCATGCCAAGAATGTCAGTCATCGAGCCCATGTTCTTGATCGTTTGAAACTGCTGCAGCATGTCGTTCAAATCGAACTGGTTCTTTCGAATCTTCTGCTCAAGTTCCAGCGATTGCTCGGTATCGAGCTGGACTTCAGCCTTTTCGATAAGCGACTCAATGTCACCCATTCCGAGAATTCGAGACGCGATACGGTCGGGATGGTAAACCTCGAACTGATCCGGCCGTTCGCCGACACCGATGAACTTGATCGGAACACCAGTGGCGGAACGCATCGATAGCGCGGCACCGCCACGGGCGTCACCGTCCATCTTGGTGAGTACCATTCCGGAAACACCGATGCGATCGTTGAACTCACCTCCAGAGCGAACAGCGTCCTGACCCGTCATCGCATCGAGAACAAGCAGCGTCTCGACCGGCGAAGTTGCGTCACGTATCTCCTCCAACTCCCCCATGAGATCATCGTCGATGGCGAGTCGTCCTGCGGTGTCGAGGATCAGGTAGTGGACATTCTCGGATGCGGCTAATTTGACCGCAGCCTTTGCTACCTTCACTGGCGTCGAGCTGGAAGGCTCCTCTGAGTAGACCGAAAGATCGAGTTGCTTGCCGAGTTGATTCAGTTGATCTACCGCTGCGGGGCGTTGAAGGTCGCAGGCCGCCATCATCACCGAGTGTTTTTGCTTCCTAAGCCACAGTGCGAGTTTGGCAGCAAGGGTGGTTTTACCCGCGCCTTGCAGCCCAACAAGCATGATTACGCTTGGTGGCTTCTCGGCACGAGCAATTTCAACCGCCTCCCCACCGAGGATCTCGGCGAGTTCGTCTCGGACGATGCGAACAACCGACTGGCCCGGAGTGAGCGAGGCATAGACTTTTTCGCCATCTGCCCGCTCTTTGACCGTTTTTACGAACTGGCGCGCTACTTTGAAATCGACATCCGCCTCAAGAAGGGCGAGCCGCACTTCTCGAAGCGCCGCGTCGATGTCTTTTTCAGAAAGTTTGCCGCTGCTGGTTAGCCTGCCGAATACTCCGCCAAGCTTGTCGGAAAGTGACTCAAACATCGTTCGAGTTTACATGCGGAATCTTTCTCGTGTCAGCGTGACACCACACCCATTGGCACTCGAGTCGCCCCGCACGATTCCCGCAACTCCGTCAGGCCAGCCCCTGTCGCTATCCTGCCGCAGAGCCCATACCGAGCGGTTGCAACAGCTACTTTGCGACATCTTTCTGGGCTGCTTTGGCCTCGGCAGTAGCGGTTTCGGGAGCAAATAGGGTCGCGATCACCGTTGCCTCGGCATCCTTGAACTTGCTCTGGTCAGAGGCCGATGTAACAAGGAACCATATGATCAACATCAGGGCGACCGCCAGCAATGCCCAGTAGCCTACGCCCTCGTACTTCTTCCTGAACGAAAGGTGACCCGCGTTAGCTATGTTTCGTCGGGGCTGGACCCGTCCTGGCTCTTCGTTCATTTCGCTCTCAACTATCGAATGGACCTGTGCGGTAACGCACACCATACTCTACGACAGCCCCGCCCTTCGTCACCGTCTCTAGCAGGCGTAAACCGGCCTGGAGAACATCTCGTTGCTTCTCAGAATCAAACGGTGCCGACAGCGGTCGACCCATCGGATGCGGAGTTAACAGTATGCGAGACGGCTTCATCGGTGCAGTTCGATCTTTGAACACGCTTGACATAATTATGACGCTTGGAACACCTGCTTCCTCGAACGCTCTGGCTACATGTCCGACCGACACGTGGCAAACCGGTCATATCGGAATCAGCACCGCGGCGTGCGCACCGGCTGCCTTCGCCTTTGCTGCCCACTCAGGCGCAATCTCTTTCCTCAACCGTAGTTGAGATGTAAGCCCCACGAACGAGAACGCAGGATTCACAAATCCGCCGATAAAGCCGTCATCTGCGAGTTCGTTCATCCTGTCCATCGGGAACGAAACGTTCCTGTCGGCAGCAGAAGCACGAATGTCGTAACCGCCGTGGCGGACACGCGTGGCTTCTCGACTCGTTGTGATCGGAATTTCAGAAAGCACGGGATCGGCCTTGCCGAACTCTGCCGTCATCTGCACAGCCTGATCCTGTGTCAGATCAGCTATCCCAAACGGGTTAGGATCGTCGCCCTCAACGAAGTGACCTGTCGTCGTCAACAAAGCAACCCGACTCTTGGACAATGGGCGGTCGAGTCTGGTAAACGGGCCCGTGTCGTATGTGAAATGCCCGGCTCCCGCGTACGATTCAGTCTGAGCACGAACGATCGCTTCGACGATGGGCTGAGGATCACCGTCGTCAATTAGATTGCCGGTCAGGTGCAGTAGCTCCTGAAGAAACTCATCGGCCATCTTTTCTGAGCCCGATTTCAGGAACTTGAACAGAAGGTCGGCGCGTGACCCGTACGAGAACGAGTTCCTGAAATCGTCGAATGTCTCTTTTTCCGAAGTCGCACCACTCGAGGGGTTGTCATTTGTAGTCATGTCGAAAGTTTATCTACCTCTATCCATCTCGAACTACGTCAGGCAACAACGCTCAGGCCATGCGCACAATTTCTCTATCAACCTCAAGGGTTGCCGCGGTACGAGCTTGGACATCGTCGAACGACCAGCCCGGTGCTGTTTCACGAAGTATCAGTCGGCTGTTCTCGCGATCGACTTCGATAACGGCGATGTCCGTGACAATCTCGTCGACACAGCCGGGTGCCGTCAGTGGGAATGTGCACTCATCGACAATCTTTGGGATATCCCCGCGTGCGTTGTGCTCCATTGCGATGACGACACGCCTGGCGTTCTCCGCAAGATCCATTGCACCGCCGATGCTGCCGATTCCACGCTTCGGAATCATCCAGTTTGCAAGATCGCCGGCGCGTGAGACCTGAAGGGCACCAAGCACTGTGACATCGATATGCCCGCCTCGTATCAGGTTGAACGACTCGACAGAGTCAAAGAATGCCATACCCGGAACCAGCTTTGGGAACTTGCCGCCTGCGTCCATCAGGTTGGGATCGCCTTCACCCGGATCGGAAAGCTCCTCAAAACCAAGAATGCCGTTCTCGGCGTGGTATCTCAGTTCAACTCCCTCTGGAAGAAAATCGGCACACAACGCTGGAATACCGATGCCCAGGTTGACCGTAGTGCCATCGACAAGATCGCGTGCTGCACGTCTGGCGATCGCGGCCCTGTCGAGTCGCGGGGCAGGGTCTTTGCCCGAGATACTGTCAGAATTCGCCCTGGGGCTGGTCACGGTAGAGGATCCCCCGCGTCACGGCTGACTATTCGGTCAACATAACTGCTCAGTGTCCCGACTCTCTCCGGGTCGATCCCGCCCGGCTCGACAATCTCGTCGACCTCGACAATCGTCATCCGCGCGGCAGTAGCCATCGCAGGGTTGAACGCACGCGAAGTGCCGATGTATTGCAGATTCCCTCTCGTATCGGCCTTCTGGGCACGGATCAGTGCGAAATCGGCCGAAAGAGCCTCCTCAAGCAAGTAGGTGCGACCGTCGAAATCACGATGCTCTTTACCTTCAGCAACCGTCGTGCCCACACCAGTCGGCGTATAGAACGCTGGGATGCCCGCTCCCGCTGCACGAATGCGTTCTATCAGGGTTCCTTGCGGAACAATGTCAACCACTGCTCTGCCTTCACGCCACGCTTTCTCGATATCGCTCAGTGGGTTGGTTGTCCCCGGCACCGGGAACGAGCAGATGATCTTCGTCGCCTGCCCGCTCTCGAAGAACATCCCCTGATCGATCGGGTCGAGATGATCTGGCCAGCCGTAGCCGGTCGTTTTCGATATTCCAGCGACATTTCCGATGATCGTTAGGTCGTCAACCCCGAGATCGCGAAGTGCCAGCATCAGGCGTGTCGGCTGGCCACCGGCCCCGCCAAATCCGCCAATCATGATCGACGCACCCGAGGGTATATCGGCTACTGCTTCGGCGAATGAGTTGGAGATCTTGTTAATCGGCACGGCGAGCCAGATTGTAGGTGTTTTCGACTCGTGTCGCTTACACTTCGTGGAGATTTTGAACCAAATTGTCCGAACGACCAACCCAATTCACTATCTGGACACCCTCCAGGCCCTTCGAGCAGGAGTTCACTACGAACATGTCACCACGAATTTCCGGCACGTCCAGTAACAGCAAGAACGACTTCATATTGATTGCCCATCGCGGCGCATCGTACGATGCGCCAGAGAACACGTTCGAAGCATTTGATCTGGCACTGGAACTCGGATTCGACAACTTTGAAACCGACATCCAGCTAACAAGCGATGGCGTAGCAGTTCTCGTTCACGACGACACCCTCGACCGTACCACCGATGCAACCGGCCGCGTCAGCGATACCGGTATTGCCAGAATTAAATCCTTGAATGCCGGCCTCTGGTTCGAGGGTCCCGCCGACAGTGCGGGAATCAACGGCCCACTCGCGTACCCCGAGGCCTTCGTGCCGACACTCGATGACTTTCTGGAGCGATACGCCGGAAAAGCACACGTTCACCTCGAACTCAAGTCCCGGCAACCCGAACTCGCTTCGGTAGCGATGAAATCCCTGAAGAAGTGGGGATGGCTCGACCAACACACCGGAGACAGCATCGCGCCCGGCCTGACAATCTCATCGTTCCACATCGATCAACTCAAGCGGTCTATCGCCCTGATGCCGAATATCGCCCATGGCTGGCTTCTCCAGAAGGTCGACAATTCATCGCTCGAAGAAGCGGTAGCCGTAGGGCTTTCGGGAATCTATCCGATTGCAGGCAAAGTCACACAAAAGCAGATTAGCGATGCCAACAGAGCCGGACTCGTCGTTCGAACATGGGGTATAGCCAATTCGAAGGCAGCACTCAAACGCGCATATCGTTCGGGAGCTGTCGGTACGACGGTAGATTGGCCAGCGAAAGCGCGCGAAATACTCGCCTCAATGTAACGATATTCGACGCTGGCTCACACTTTTCCTCGAATCCTCACATAACACCCACGCTGGCTTGCGAGCGGTGCCCCATTAACGCGCTATTTTCAGTGTGATTTGCAAGAGACGACGATTAGTCGATGCCTCGAATCGCTGAAGGCAACTGGCAAGTAAGGCGATAGCGAGCGGAGAAAATAACGAATGTTCTACGACACATCCAGCTTTATTAAACCGGCTCCGCACCTGCGTGATGACCGATTCCACGCCCTCGTGATGCTGCTACCGCGTGAGTCGAAGCGACTCCTGGCGCGCGCCGTCTTACAGATGCCGGAAGTAAAACGCGTTCTTGAAGACGGCTGGTTCGTGGTCTCTAGAGGGGTAACTCCCGCCTACATTCTCGAAGAATTGACCGGGCAGACCGGGGACAAAGGAAACAGCACTGCAGGAATTGTCACCAGTGGCCGTCTTGCCAGCGTTATCGAAGAAGACCGACTCGGGCCATGGGTGTTTGAGAACGGCAAGCTATCTGAAACCCCCGCCCCGCAGGCACTCGGCCAGTTCAAAGCCCGTGACGTATCTGTCAAGGGTGCGAACGCCGTCGACCCGAACGGAAACATCGGCGTTTTGGCTGCTGATGGTGGTGGCGGAACTGTCGGGGGGATCTGGGGCACCATCACTGCTCGCGGGGCGCACTGGGTCGCCCCGGTCAGCCTCGAAAGACTCGTTCCAGACGTAATCGAAGCGGCACGGGTCTGCGGGAATCATCTGTGGGATCTCACGATGGGTCAGTCAGCAGGGCTCATGCCGGTTGTAAACGCACAAGTTGTAACTGAAATTCAGGCATTAAACATTCTCACTGGCGTAACCGCCACACACGTTGCGTCGGGTGGGGTTGCCGGGTCTGAGGGTGCAGTGATACTTTCGCTTTCTGGCGAAGAATCGGTAGTACGCGCGGCATTCGAGCTACTCGAAGGCATCAAGGGCGAAGAGCAGTTTGAAGCGCCACGATTGATTCCATACATTCGAGAGCCCGACGTCGCACCCGCCCACTAGCAAGCGCACCCGAAGCTCGCACAGACTGCACAGCACTTCCCGTTCCCTTTGCGGCAACCGAGAAGATGCAGTCGGCGGGCGATCTGGTAAATCAACGGCAGGTCGTCGTCACAAACCAATCACAGGTGCGGTAAAGTCTCGCTTAGAAGTTCCAGCCACCTGCATTGTCCGGATCCCCGGCAAGCTGACTCAGAGCAGTCGCAGTCAAAAGAAACAATTATCAATGAAGATCGAAAAAGTACGACTCCGCCACGTGTTCGGAACCATCGAGACAGATGGCATTTTCTGGGAAGAGCGACTCGTCCAACCGCTCGACGTATACCCAGAATTCCGTGATGTCACGAAACGAGTCGAGTGGAGTAACGAGAAATCTAAGAACGAACTCAGCCACGACGCATACTTCGTTCAGATCGAAACCGACGAAGGCGTCGTCGGAATCGGCGGCCCGATGGACAAGGCGGTCGCGTTCATCGTTGAGAATGAACTTACGCGCTATCTGATCGGCCGCGACCCTCTCGCGACCGAGTTCATATGGGACATCATGCACCGCGGATCGGTACACGGTCGTCAGGGCAACACGATGATCGCTATCAGCGCCATCGACAACGCACTCTGGGATCTCAAGGGCCGCTATCTAAACGTCCCCGTCTACTCGATAATCGGTGGTCCAACACGGCAGGAAGTGCCCGCCTACGCGTCAATGCTGGGATTCGACGTTCTTGATATGGGTCTCGTCCGAGAACGTGCGAAGCAACATCAGGAGCTTGGCTACACAGCCCAGAAATGGTTCTTCCGACACGGTCCGATGTCGGGCGCAGAAGGTCTCAAGAAAAACGTCGACCTCGTCGAAACACTGCGCGATACGCTCGGCGATGACGACGACATCATGCTTGATTGCTGGCAGTCGATGGACGTCAACTACGTCATACGACTCGCCGAACAAATTGAAGACCTTCATCCACGCTGGCTTGAAGAGTGTGCAATGCCCGACCGCATCGATTCGTATCGAAAGATTCGTGAAGCGACAAACATTCCTCTCTCCGGGGCAGAACACCACTACACCCGCTGGGGCATGAAGCAGTTTATCGACGCCGAGGCGCTCGATATCCTCCAGCCCGACATCTACTGGGCAGGCGGGCTTTCTGAGGTACTGAAAATCGCAGCCGTAGCAACAACCGCCGATCTGATCACGATCCCTCACGGCCATTCGACCAACGCAGGAATTCATTTCTCAGTAAGCCAATCACCGATTCACACGCCGTATCAGGAATATCTGGTCAAATGGAACACGATTCACCAGCACTTCCTGAAAGACCCCATCACGCCAGAAAACGGCACCATCAAGACACCAGCGAGCATCGGAATGGCAATGGACCTCGACCCCGATAAAATCGAAAGAGAAGAAGAACCAAACTTCGGCTCATAACAACCAGAAACCAGAGCATCCAACAATAAAATGTCGTCCTGAGGCTCTCGAAGGACGGCACGCCAGCCAACAACCTGTAAATCCCCACTCATCATGAAAATCACCGACATACGCCTTCGCAAACTAACCGGAACCATGGAGGTCGACGGACCATTCATGGAAGAGCGACTCGTGATGCCACTCGACATCTACGAAGAGTTCCGCGTGCAGGGGCCACCCGCAACTGGAACCCAGATCGATGACTCTCACTATGAGTTGAACCAGGTTTTTGTTCAGATCGAAACGGATGAAGGTGTATCTGGAATCGCAGGCCCAGCATCGCCGGGCGGGACGGCGTTTCATGTCTGGCAGATGCGGGACTTCCTCATCGGCCGTGATCCGCTGGCGACCGAGTTCCTCTGGGACATCATGCACCGCAAGTCAGTTCACGGTCGGCAGGGCGAGCCAATGATGGCGATCAGCCTGATCGATAACGCTCTGTGGGACCTGAAGGGCAAGTGGTTTAAGCAGCCAGTATGGAAGCTGATAGGTGGCGGCGGACGCGGCCCGATGCCCGCCTACGCTTCGATGCTCGGCTATGCCACTCAAGATCTTGGACTGGTGAAAGAACGCGCCCTCGAAATGCAGAGCCGTGGTTACAAAGCTCAAAAGTGGTTCTTCCGGCACGGCCCAATGTCCGGCCCAGAAGGATTCAATAAAAACGTCGAAATGGTTGAGACACTTCGCGAAACACTTGGCGAAGACGACGATATCATGCTCGATTGCTGGCAGTCGATGGATGTCAACTACGTGGTGAGGCTCGCCGAAGCTATCGAGGACCTTCACCCGCGCTGGTTGGAAGAAGTCGCCATGCCCGATCGTATCGACTCTTATCGAAAGATCCGTGAAGCGACCAACATCCCCATCTCGGGCGCCGAACACGAATACACCCGCTGGGGCTTCAAGCGATTCATCGAAGCAGAAGCTGTCGATATCATCCAGCCCGACCTCAACTGGGCGGGCGGTCTATCGGAAGTATTGAAAATCAGTGCGCTGGCGACGACATACGATCTGATTACAATCTGCCACCAGGGGGTCACTCCCGCCGGTATGGCATGGTCGTCGGCGCAATCGCCGATCCACACACCGTACGTTGAGATGCTCGTCAAGCACGCTGCCATGAGCTACTACTTCGATGTGAACACAGGGCCCAACTTCTCGGATGGCGAACTGACGGTTAGCCCGCACCCCGGATTCGGATTCGAAATCGACGAATCGAAAATCGAGTCGCAAACTGATATCGAGTACTGATCCGCTTGCCTGACAGGTCGATTACGAACGGATCGACCTTCACAACAGGATTAACGGCTAGCTCCTGGCATCTACTGTCGGAGCCGAAGTCGCGCCGGGCAGGGTAACGACAATTCTCGTGCCCTCATTCAGCAGGCTCTTAGCTTTGATGGTTCCGCCATGCAGGTCGACGAGAGTTTTAGTGATTGCGAGGCCAAGCCCGGAACCAGCCTCCTCACGCACTTCCGTTTGGTTCGACCTGAAGAAGGGTAAGTAGATATTTTCAAGGTCACCGGGTGAAATCCCAACTCCCTGATCTAGCACCAGAACGGAAAGATCTCCACCTTCAGTCTCAACCCTGACGGTGATTCTGGAATCGGAAGGCGAATACTTACACGAGTTCGTTATCAGGTTGGAAATAATCTGGATCACTCTTCTGTGATCGGCCTTGATCCACACTGGTTCGGCGTTCGGTTCGATCGACAGGGTCTGCCCACGTTGACCCGCCGTTGGTTCAAGAGACTCAATCACCGAGTTGAGCAGGGAATGAATCTCAAACTCCGATTTCTCAAGCTTCAACTGCTCGGTGCTCAAGCGAGAGAAATCGAGCATGTCCTCCACCAGGCTATTCAGGCTTCGGCTGTTCCGTTTGATCACGTCGAGGTGCTCTCGCTGGCGACTGGTTAGTGTTCCATCGCGGTTCCTGCTGAGTATGTCTGCAAACGCCATGATCGATGTCAACGGCGTTCGAAGCTCGTGAGAAACTGTGGAGAAGAACTCTTCTCGCTGCTCGTTTAGCACGAGTAGTTGCTGGTTCCGGGCATCGAGTTCTCGTTTTGCAGCACGGTCTTCTTCAGCCTGAACAATCCCGGTAACATCACGTTTCGTGCAAACAATGCGGGTGATAGTCCCGTCGTCACTCAGCACCGGCGTAAGAGAACTGTCGGCAAGATACTCCGAGCCATCTTTACGCCGCGTCCACACACTTCCCTGCCACGCCTCTCCAGCCTGGGCCCGCTCCCATATTTCGTCGAACACCACGTGAGCATCCCTGCCAGAGATCAAGAATGGTGAATCGAGCAGCATCGCCTCATCTCTCGAATATCCAGTATCACGAACGAATGCCTCGTTCACCCAGTCGATCGACGCGTCAGGATTCAAAATCATCACCGCATCGCCTGCAGCCTCCAGCGCAGCTGCCTGTGTCCTGATAGCCCCGGCAGACCTCACCTGCTGCGTGACATCCCGACGAACGCCCAGATATTTGTCGAACTCACCGGATTCGTTGAATATCGGGCTCAGTGTTGCATCGACTATGTACTCAGTCCCATCCTTGCGCCTGCACTGCACTGTGTCGCGCCAGATTTTTCCTCCTCTAACCTGAAGCCGCAGGTTATCGAGGAACTCAGGTGGTTGTCCGACGTTTTCCGGGTACTGGAACTTCGTCCCGACCACTTCTTCTTTTGAAAACCCCGTCTGTCGCTCAAACCCGGAATTTACGTAGACGACTGTGGTATCGGCAGTCCGGATGATGATCGCGTCATCCGCGGCCTCGAGAGCGGCGGCCTGCACCTGTACGTCTGCTATCGCTTCTTCAAGCTGTCGGTACTGAGTCGAAGTCGCGATAGCACCCGCTATCTGGGCACCGATCTGATTTGCCAGTTCGATTTCGCGGCTTCCAAATGCATGCCGGTCGGTCGAACGTAGATTCAACGACCCGATACTCCTGCCTTTCCAGACGAGAGGCACCATCAACATCGACCGGAGGCCGGCATCGTAACGAATCTGCTCACCTGCGACCTCGCTGGTGTGACGGAGATAATCCTCACCAAGCGATACAAACACTTCCTGTTTGGAAATTACATCGGCCTGAATGTTGTTTTCTGAAAGCGCATAAGAAACTCCGATCGACTCTCTCTCGACAGTCACGCCATCTACCAAAACGTCGGTTACTTCTGTGAGATCGTTGTTAACCACCGTGATGACGATTCGGTCAAATGGCACCAGCGATCTTGCCTGTTCCACGAACGCGGTTAGCACTTCCGTTATGTCCAGAGTCGAACTGATAATCCGTCCAATCTCAGCGATTTGAGCCTGTTCCAGTGCAAGGCGCTCACGTTCTGTCGACTCGGCATCGAGTAGCTGATACTGGCGTGATGCCGCCACCGCACCTCCGATTTGTGCGCCGATTTGCTTGGCGATGTCGACGTGGCGGTCGCCGTACATGCCCAATGCTTTCGATCTGAAAATCAATGTTCCGACAGGCTTTGCCTGAGAAAACATTGCAACCATCAGGAGAGAACGGAACCCGGCATCGATCCGCGCCTGCTCGGATGGTGAGCTTTTCGACATCTCCAGCAACTCGTCATAGCTGGGATTGAACGCAGAGTTGGAGAGCGTAACCTGCTTGTACCCACCGGCTATCGGATACCGGCGTCCAAGATCGCCACCTTCGAACGACTCACCGTCGATGTAGGCATCTGTCGCGCTGAGACCGTCCGGTTCATTGATTGATATCACCAGTCGGTCGAACGGAATCAACTGTCGAGCCTGATCAGCAAATGAACTGAAGACCTCATCCAACTCGAGAGTAGAACTGATGATTCGCCCGATCTCAGCGATCCGTGCCTGTTCGAACACCATCCGATCACACTCAGTTGTTTCTTGTTCCAGCAGGGTGATCTGCTGGTTTAGAGAAATTACACCGGCAATCTGCGACGCGATTTGCGAGGCAAGCTCAATTTCATGCTCCCCATACGGGTTCTTCTGCTTCGACCGAAATACCAGCGACCCGAGTAGCTTCCCTTGCAGGACAATCGGCGTGAACATTGCCGATGGAAGACCTGCGATTATCCTCATATTGGTTTCTACAACTTCACCGAAATACTCATAATTTCTGAGCCGTTCGGCATCGGCAGCCACAACCCGGTGATCTTCGTAGACCTCAGGAGGCAGGGCGCTCTCTTCGAGCGTGTACGGGCCGGTGGCGTTTGCAGCCTCAAGTTGAATTCCTGCGATGTGTGCGTCTGAGATCAACCCGGTTTTTGGATCGATCGTAGATATCGCGAGGCGATCGAACGGGACTAACTTTTTTGCCTGCTCGGCAAATGCGGAGTACACCGCATTGATATCAGTGTGTGCGCTGAGCAAACGCCCGATCTCAGCTATTCTTCGCTGTTCCTCTGCGGCGATCTTGTATTCATTGTTCGAATTCGTGTCGTTCATTTTTCGAAGGCCTGCCTGCCACATGACCCTTGCACTGTTGAAGGCTTCAGCTACCGATGCGTTGGCACCGTCCAGCCCACTTCCCGTAATTGGCGCATTATAGGTACTCAGAGAAAATGAGGGCTATTAACTTCTGGATATCGTCCAGCAAACCTCAGGGCAGCACTGTTGCGCCAGTCGAATTGGAGGGATACATGAAGCAGGTCACAGTGTGATTCCCGGAGTACCGGCAATCTGCGCTCGTACTACCTGTCAATCACACCGGGGAGCTTAACCGTGACTGTAGTGCCTTCGTTCAGGGCACTTTCTACGCCAATGGTTCCATCGTGAAGCTCAACCAGGGTTTTCGAGATAGACATCCCTAACCCCGTGCCAGACTGTGTTCGAATCTCGTCGCGGTCCGAGCGATAGAACGGCGAGTACAACATATTCAGATCAGCGCTCGACATCCCGTAACCAGAATCGACAATCCTAACCTCGATGGATTCACCATCCGAATCAGTACGAATCTCGATCTCCTCTCCATCAGGTGAGTACTTGCAGGCATTGGTTATCAGATTCGAAAGTAGCTGAATCAAGCGACCCTCGTCGGCATTGATCCAGACACCCATCGTTCCCGAGCTAAAGGTTAGTGACTGGCCACGTTCGTTCAAACTCGGTTCTAAAGATTCGACTGCGGAGGCGATCATTTCGTCGACTTCGACTGGCACCCGATCAATTCGCAGTGATCGACTGTTGAGGTGGGAAATATCGAGCATATCTTCGATCAGATCTATCAGGCTGCGGCTGTTCCGTCTGATCACGCCAAGCTGATCCAACTGTTCGATATTCAGATTACCTCCACGATTTCGGCTCAAGATATCCGAGAATGCTGTCACCGCGGTCAATGGTGTACGCAGTTCGTGTGAGACCGATGAAAAGAACTCTTCTCGCTGCTCGTTTAGTTCCTGTAGCTGCTGGTTCTGAGCATCCAGTTCAGCTCTCGCCTGGTGATCGTGTTCTGCCTGAATCCGTTCAGTGGCGTCTCGTCTTATCGAGATATAGCTGGAGATACTTCCGTCCTCGGCAAACACCGGATTCAACGAAATATCGACCGCAAATTCAGTGCCATCTTTTCGACGGCTGAATACAGTTCCACGCCAGACTTTTCCTTGACTGACCTGTTCCCATATCTTTTCATAAATGGCATCAGCGCTGGCACCAGAGCGCATGATGCTGAAAGGTTGACCGATGACCTCGGCCTTTGTGTATCCCATCTGGTCTAAGAACGCACGGTTCGCATAACCGATCGTAGTGTCAGGCAATAAAATGACCACGGCGTCACTTGCCTCTTCGAGGGCAGCGGTCTGGATTTTGATCTCATCTTGAGCTTCTCTTTCCGCGGTGATGTCGAGAGCGGTTCCGCGTATCCCCGCAAACTCACCATCGTCGAGTACCGGCATCGACCTGTATAGCAGCCGCACCTCCGGACCATCCTTCGCAAGGTAAACGGTTTCTCCTGATACGGCCTCGCTAGCGAGTTGCCGGTCTTTGAATCTGAGTTCAGAGGCTTCTCTAACTCGTTCCGGCTGAAACTCGCTGAAACGTGTTCCAGTGAGTTCATCGAACGAGAATCCAAGAGCAGTTTCAAAGGCCTTGTTTACATATACGAAGCGACCTTGCGTATCCATTCTCCACACCAGAATATGGGTGCTTTCGACTAGCTCTCGATAGTTTGCTTCGCTCGCTTCCAGCAATCGGTACTGGTTTAGCGTGGCAACCGCTCCCGCGATTTGAGAAGCGATTTGGCGTGCCAGTCGAACTTCGTGGTCCCCGTACGGGTGAATCTTCTTCGAACGGAACGACATCACCCCGAATACTTCCTGCTGCCAGGCGAGCGGAGTCACCAGCACGGATCTCAATCCGAGTTCACTCAAATGTTCTTCGAACTCCAATGAATCGGGCTTGCTCTCATCATCACCGTTCGATACGTACGGCTCACCGCTTGAAATCACGATCTCCTGCAACGGGTTGTAGCCAACCTCATGCTGAACCCCCGCCATCACACCCGGTCCGTCTACCAGAGCGTCGATCAGTGTTTTTCGGTCTTCACTCAGCAGCACTATCGCCAGTCGGTCGAACGGCACCAGTTCACGCGCCTCCTCAACAACGAGCGAGAAGACCTGATTGAGATCGAGTGCTGAACTTACGATCCGCCCGATTTCGGCGATTCTGGTCTGCTCGTCGGCCAATCGTCGGCGTTCGGCAGATTCGATCTGTAGCAGGCCTCGCTGTTGGCTCGACGCGATTATTCCCGCAATGTGTCCGGCAATCTGCGTCGCCAGGCCGATCTCGGTGTCGTGATACGGATCAGTCTGTTTCGACCTGAATACGAGCGTCCCTACTACGGTTCCCTGAAGAACAACAGGGACGAACATTGCGGATACAAGCCCAACGGAAATTCGTACCCGATTGTGATCCGATAACTCGGCCTTCGATATCTCAGTTAGCACATTGGCGTCAGCGACGAATACACGGCGATCTTCATACACCGGTCGCGGGACAGCGCTGTCTTCCAGCAAAATCGCGGCCGACTCGTGCGATTGAGCTAGCTTCTGGCCCGCGACATGGGTGACTTGAATTGTTCCCGCCCGCGCATCCACCATGGATATCACAAGCCGGTCGAACGGAACAAGCTCGCGTGCCGCCTCTACAAACGCAGCAAACGCGCTGTCCAGATCGAGCGTCGAGCTTACGATTCTGCTGATTTCGGCAAGTTTCTCTCGTTGCAACGCCTCCGCCTTGAGGAGCAGAAACTGATTCGATGCATAAACCGCGCTCGCAATTTGATCGGAGATTCGTTTGGCAATTTCGATCACCCGTGCGTTGTAAGCCTCAGGATCGACCGACCTGAACGTCATGCTGCCAACCATCTCACCCTGCCATATCAGCGATATCGAAAGAAGGGAACGCAGCCCTGCGGTGTAGCGTGCAAGTTCGTTAGGGGTATCTTGCACATAGTTCTCGTAGTTTTCGCCGGTCTTAACAAAATGAGTGCGATTCACTCTTATCTGCTTGAGTATCTCAGCCCTTATCACCGGAAATAGGCTTGGATCGTCAGCTTCTTTGATGACCATCCCGTCCATGTGCCGTTCGATTAGATTTCCAGACTGATCAATCGCGGTGAGAATCAACCGATCTGCCGGAACCAACTGTCGCGTCTGACTCGCAAGTGCCCCGAATATCTCGCCGAGATCCAGACTCGACCCGACTATCTTGCGGATTTCGCCCAGTTGCTCACGCTCTTTCGAATCTCGCTCGAGCTGCGAATACTGATTCGAACTCGCGATTGCACCGGCAACCTGATTCGAGATCTGCTGAGCGAGTTCTACCGCGTGGGAGTTAAAGGCATCCGGGTCAATTGCCCTGAAAGAGAGGATTCCATACGCACGCTCTTGCCATATCAACGGCACAAGTAGCAATGACTTCAATCCAGCCATGTGTATGGCATTCTTGCCCAACGATTTTGCTTTGTGCTCGTCGGCCCCTATGTCCTGAACTACAAGCGGGCGTTTTTCGACGAATACCTGTTGGAATATCTCGTCCTTCTCGGCAGGATGCCTTGAACCGGGAAACGAGTTTTCGACCTGGATACCATCGATGTACTGATCAACCAGTTCAGATTCGTCATCGGAGAACACCGAGATCACCATTCGGTCTGCTGAAACTAGCAGGCGTGCTTGCTCAACGAACTTTGGATAAACGTCTTTGACATTGAGGGCAGATCCGACGATGCGTCCGATCTCAGCGATTCGCTGCTGTTCATCGACGAGCCGTTTCAGTTCGTCAAGTTCAGGGTTGTTGAT
The DNA here is from genome assembly GCA_024275195.1 of Chloroflexota bacterium. GTDB lineage: Bacteria > Chloroflexota > Dehalococcoidia > Lucifugimonadales > Lucifugimonadaceae > Lucifugimonas. The sequence goes on from JAJRZP010000044.1 coordinate 18,779, forward strand.
TCGATGAGGCTCAGTCAATGGAACTCAGAAATGGCTGTTGATTCTCCACTTCGTAGGTGGAGAGCATATTTCACGACTGCATCAAAGCCTATCAACAGCGCAGACTAAACATAGTACTACCCGAATGCTCGGCTGCTGGCATCGAGAAAATCCGCTATCGGGTTAGCTCTTTTGCGTATTTTCGTTCCATCTCAGAAAGCTTCTCGACGCGCCTCCTGAAATCGGGGTCACTGGAAAACTTTGCGTTCATGAATGCGTCGAGGACTTCTTTTGCGACGGCAATTCCGATAATCCATGAACCCATGCAGGCAAGGTTGACGTCATCATGCTCGACACCCTGGTGGGCACAGTGGGTGTCGTGCGCCAGCATGGCGCGTATCCCCGGTACTTTATTACCTGCGATCACCGCGCCCACTCCCGTCCCACATACGAGAACGCCGCGTTCCGCTTCGCCTGAGAGTATCGCCGAGGTGACAAGTTGCGCGATATCTGGAAAATCGACAGGTTCTTCCGAGTGGGTTCCGTAATCGGTGACTTCGTGCCCCTGTGACTCCAGATATTCGATCACCGGACCCTTCATCGAGAACCCGGCATGATCCCCGCCAACTGCCAACTTCATTTCAATCTCCATCTTCAGGTGTTTAACTACCGTAAGGGGCAAGCATATTCCTCACCTCAACACGAAACGTCGAAACAGGCGAATCTCGCTCAAGCTCTCAGGTGCCTGAGTTGTCAGTAAATCTCTTTGCAGTGAAGGTGCTCACGCTGACACCAACTAGAGAGAGCAATTCACCAGCCCCTCACAGATGCTGGAACAGCCCCGTCGGATCAGCCCATTCGTCTGGCACCCGAAGAGATAAAACTGTGGCATCGCACGTCTGCACACCATCGTGAGAATAGAGTTCCACTGTGAACAAAGTCTTTTTGTCCGTCTTCTCAGCCAGCCGCGCACGAGCCGTCACCGGGCCATCGATACGCGTGGGCTTCCGGTAGTTCACGGTCAATGCTGCTGTTGCGTACCAGATCTTCGCACCTTCACCAACCTCGCGCCCCTCAGTTCGATATGCATCGGCAATAGCCGAGCACACACCGTGGCAATCGATGATTGCCGCTATCGTTCCACCGTTCATCACATCAGGCGGCATTGCGGCGTGATAGGCCTCCGGCTGGTAAATACAGACTGAATCCTCGCCATCCCAGAACGATTTGATTTGTAGGCCCTTGTCGTTCCATGCCCCACACCCGTAACAATGGTTACCGTGAAGGCCATCCTGAAAGTAAGTACGCTCTGGTTCACTCTGACTCATACTGTTCCCCGAGTACTGAGCAACTGACTGCTCACTTAAGATTCAACTCGCCAAACAATACCGCCTAACCCGCCGGCGTGAAAGCCGTTCGATACAGACGGGCAGATCCAAATGTCACGTCGATCCAGCACCATCGGCCCGATCTCGGCATCAAACACGCATGCTCAAAACTGAATCTCGATCACGAGCGCTCTTCTTCGTTTCCGTTGCCACGTTCTTCTCTCTATCGGTCTGGTTCTCGACCAACGCCATTTCTGGCGCGCTCGAAACGGCGAAGTCAATCGATGAATCATCGATCGCCCTGCTTACGATAGCTGTGCAGCTTGGTTTCGTATTTGGAACTCTCGTAATTGCGATCACGAATCTTTCCGATCTGGTCAACGCACGAACGCTGTTCTGGGTCTCCGCAACTCTGGCTGCTGCGGTGAATCTACTGGTAATTCCTCTTGAATCGACCACGCTGCTAATCGTGGCTCGCTTTGCTACTGGAGCATTTCTCGGTGGCGTCTATCCACCGGCGATGAAAGTCATCTCGGGGTGGTACACAAAAGGCAGAGGATTCGCCCTTGGCACGATGGTAGGTGCGCTCACCATCGGATCAGGGTCGCCTCACCTCTTGCGATCAGCGTTCTCTGAGAACTGGCAGGCTGTGATCGTTGGGAGTTCAATTCTCGCAGTACTCGGGGGGCTGATTCTCAAGTTCCTCGTCACCGACGGGCCCGACGACGTGAATGGTGCGAAGTTCAATCCCCGCTATCTGCTTGGAGCTATCACGCAGCGCGCTCCCCGACTTGCGCTAGTCGGCTACCTCGGCCATCAGTGGGAGCTATATGCGATATGGGCGTGGATCGGCAGCTACCTGCTCTACGTCGTAGGCGAGAGATCGCTCATTGGCAATAGTCTTGATCTGGCGAGCGCATTGACCTTCCTCGTGTTCGTCGCAGGAGCGATAGCGAGTTCTTACGCCGGTGTCTGGTCGGAAAGAATCGGCCGAACGGCAGTTACGAGCATAGCGATGGTCATCAGTGGAGGAGTGGCGGCGTTTATCGGCTTCCTACCGTCCGAGATGTCGCTGCTGATCGTGATCCTCGCCATGATCTGGGGCGCATCGGTCGTCGCAGATTCGGCACAGTTTTCGACAGCGATGACCGAACTCAGCGACCCCGCCTATCGCGGTACGATGCTCACGTTTCAAACAGGTGTGGGATTCGCACTGACCGCCGTCTCGATCTGGCTACTCCCAATCGTCAAAGATTCGTCAGGTTGGGGCTGGGCGTTTGCAATGCTCGCGCTCGGTCCCGTCGTTGGAACAGCAGCAATGCTTCGTCTGCGCTCTATCCCGGAATCGGCAAGGCTCGCCGCCGGAAAACGTTGATCAGCCCCTGCCTGTCTCAGCCGTCGATCCAGCGACTACGCCGAACTGCGGCAAACTCTTTCTTCTCTCTGGCAACTGAAACTGAAGGCCCTGCGAACGGCGCAGTCGGTGTTGAGCCAGGGAAGAAATCGGCATCCATCCTGCCAACCATCTCACCGCCGAATTCGACATAGCACGAGCCTTTGCCATCAAACGGCTCAGGATCACCCTCGCCGGTTATCTCCGCGATCAGGTGATCCGCAACTGCCCTTGCGGCACTTTCGGCAAACACACCCGATTTGGGAACCGGGGCACTCGTAACGTCGCCAACTGCGTAAACATCAGGGAACTTTGTGGCAAGATTCCTGTCATCAACCGGTATCCAACCGTTTTCCGACAACCCGGCTTCTTCGACAACGGTAGGAACTCGGTGTACAGGTACTCCGAGGAACAGATCGTAGGGTATCTCCTCGCCATCCGAGCAGATCGCAACTTTTCTGGTGGGGTCGAGGCTTGTGATCACGCGGTCAGTTACGAATTTCAGGTTGCGTTCCTCGAATTTATCCAGAATCGCCTTCGTGCCATCCGGTGAGGGCGGTATTGGCACCCCCCACTGTGAAACTACTGAAATTTCAACATCTTTGCTCAATCCACGCTTCTCGTACCACTCGTCAAGCAATATAGCCGCCTCGCAAGGAGCGGGTGGACACTTAAATGGCTGTCCGACAATTCCAATCACCAGCTTCCCCGATTCAAAGTTCTTCAGAACGTCGTTCAGGGCAATAGCGCCCGGCACCGAGTAAAACTCGTGGCCACCCTCGGCAAATCCCGGTGTGGCGTGGATGTTGTACTCAGCACCGAGAGCGACGACTAAAACATCTGTTTCGTAAGAGCCAGCATCGGTGATTACGTGCCGCCGGAGTGGATCGATCGAAAGCACTGTCTCTTGTCGAAACTCGACTGAGTGCGTGGTGATCTCACGGTAAAAGAACGTGACTTCGGGCCGACTCGACTGCCCCAGCATGAGGTCGAACTTCGAAAATCCGAAGATAAACCCCTCGTTTTTATCAATAAGGGTTATCTCCACCCTGTCTGCCAGCGCCCTCGATAGCAGGCTGGAAAGCTCAAGGCCACCGAACCCGGCACCCAGAATCAGAATTTTCGTTTTGTTGCTCATGATGCAACTGTATCTAATTCACCCGGCAAAGGCGCAAAAACCCTCCTACGAACCCAACAGAACTGAACATCACTCTCCATACGGGTTGCGTCTGAGATGAAAGCCGGCGAGTGCCGATAAAGCCGTAACCTGAACAAGTAATCAACCGTTCAAATTGAACTGAACACAAAAAAAGACCCACATCGCTGCGGGTCTTTTCCTATATGCGAACGGTGAAGGTCCGTTCTGGTAAATGACGAGCCTAGGCTGCCTGGTTGAAATCGTCAGTCGTGTGAGTGAAGCTCACAACTCGTGCCGACCTTCCCACCCGCGTCTGCTCGGAGATCTGCCCCCGAGAAACCATGTCGAAGAATGCACCCTGGGCCCGTAGACCTTCGGGGCACACCGTGCCCTCTTCACCGGCACCGAGTACCAACCCCAATCCACCACGTGCCGGGATGATCGTATTACCTGCTGAAGTGTTCTTGATACCGATTAGTGTCATTGTCTTGCCCTTACTACCCTGAGACTCAGATTGCCCGTGAGCCCCTACCAGTGCGTCTCTGCCTGATGCCCACAACTTTAGTCTCCTGACAGAAGGACGGCTCAGAGCTAGCTACACAACGCGCTTGTGAGCCACCCCCCACATAAACGAGCCACCCGGCTCACTAGCGTGACCCATTGGTAGTGTGCATTGGGCATTCTCAGTTCAGATCAACTAACCGGCGGTCGCTGCACCACGACGACGCCTTCGATACCTGCGTGAGTTCCTGCGCGACTTTGTCGCCCCGTTTGCAGAGGTCTGAGGTCTATCCGGTAACGTGGTGCTGTCGGCGACCAATCCGTTCACGGTTGATTTGAATCTGCGCGCCTTCGTAGTCCCCGGTGCTTTGGAATCAGGCGTTATTCCATCCATCCTTGCAAGGTACT
>JAJRZP010000045.1 GCA_024275195.1 Chloroflexota bacterium
GAACAGGGTCTCAGCAATACCGACGTTCTTTAGTCCGTCAGGAGCCTGTGATTGACCTGAGCCGTTTTCACTACCCATCGTCGTGCCACCAACAGCAATTACAGCTGTGCCAGCAGGCGTGGATGTGTTAGGTGCCTTGATAAGGTCTTCCGGCGCTTCGGTTGGGGCTGCTGCGACCGGGGTTGCAGTTGCGACCAGGATGACGTCATCACCCTGCTCAGTCACGACGACGGTTTCGACAACCGTGTCACCTTTAACAATCACAGTTTCAACGACGGTGACGGTTTCAGTACCACCACACGCGACGAACACTGTCATTGTCGCACCAACTAGAAGCCCTAATACGAGCTTCATCTTACTTAACTTAAACAAAAAAATCCTCCTAAGACGTGCAATGACCCGTCGTTTGGGTCTTTGTCAGGCAACCGATTAGAAAATCAGCTGCCACGTCACGATGCAGTTTCGGAAGGGTCGTTCAAAATACGCTGACTGGACAAACGGTGCAGCAAACCACACCGATAACCAGCTATGGTTCTGTTCGAACTCACCAAAACTAACCGAAGAATTATATGAAGTCGCTTTTCAGCGTGTCAACGATCAAGCAAGCCAAAAGGATCATTCATAAAGTCGCTATCTGATCGGCTAACTAACCCTGTGGCGCACCCTGCCCTGCAGGTAATCCACTACGTTGTCTACCACCATATTCAACGAGACAGTCAAGGCTTCGCTCGTGTTCGAAGCGATGTGGGGCGTGAGAATGACGTTTGGAAGATGTGCCAACTCTGAATCGCGGGCGAGAGGTTCGGCATTGAACACGTCCAGAGCAGCACCGGCGATCGTTTCATTTGCGAGAGCTTCCGCGAGTGCACGCGGATTCACTAGTTGGCCACGCGCGGTGTTCACGAACAATGCCGTTGGTTTCATTCTTGAAAATTCAGATGATCCAAACATAGATCGTGTTTGGGGCGTCAGTCGTGCATGTACTGATACGGCATCAGAGTTCGCGAGAAGCTCAGTGAAACCTACTTCACTCCAACTTGAATTGACTTCAGCAGGTTCGGCTTCGTTTAGCGAACTCATGAGAATTCGCATACCGATTCCCTCGGCGATTCGTGCCAATCGAATCCCTACCGCACCTATACCTACGATTCCCAGAGTTTTGCCTGCCAGTTGCGTGAGTTGACCACCTGGCCACTCACCTCCTCTGACCCGCAGGTCAAGTTGAGGAATCTTTCTTGCCAGCGACAACAGCAACGCAAGCGCGTGCTCGGCTACGGCGACGGTTGCTGCGTTCGGAGTATTCGTAACCACCACCCCGAGTCGCCGCGCTGATTCGAGAGCGACATGATCAGCAGCCGTTCCCCATATCGCCACATGTTTCAGTTTTGGTGTGACGGATTCCAAGATCGCATTTGTGATGCGTGTGGTTGTTCGTGCAACAATCAGCGTGTGGGCACCTGAGATTCTTTCAATCAACTCGTAGGGGCTACTGGGTCGCTCCGTAAATAAGACAACCTCCACGTTAGATAGACGGCTGAGTCGAGCCATAGCAGCCGAATCGGCAAAAACCGGTGGGTCATCGTCGGGTACGACGACATTGAATACTTCTTCTGATGTGTCTGGATTCAAAGTTTTGCCTGTTGTCGACTCGCGATTACTCAAATTCTGAATGGATCATGCGAGCATATAGGTGGTACAACCTTTTCGCCTCTTTCGATACATCGCCAGATGACCCGCGATGCTACGATTGTCGTATAAATCTACGGTGCGAGACGGTCACCAGGTGATTATGGATGGTTATAAATGGCACGCGTGCGAGTAATGTATTGGAAAGAAATACCGGTTCAGGTTCAGGCAGAAGATGCAAGCGGCAGAGTTTCACGGCAACTCGACGACCGATTCCAAAAGGCTGCCGATTACATTGCGATGCATGATGGTAGTGAAGGCACCGATGAGTATCTCGACGCCTGGGAATTCGGTCCGTATTTCGAAGTAGACGGCGACGCTTCTGAATCGATCGAACGAACGGCACAGAAACTGGAGCGGATGCCTGACAATTTTGTCCAGCGCATCATTAATATGCACAAGGATGGTTCGAGAGTACCGACTCCAGGCGCTATCGATCACTGGGCTGAGTCCTGAACACCGCTGAAGAATCTAACCTGAGCGCCCTCGCTCGAAACGGAACGAACTTGGAGAGTAGATTTGGCAACTTCTGATGGGAAACCGGGCATCCTCGACCGACTCGCTAACGGCGAAACCCTCGTCTTCGACGGTGCAACGGGGACATATCTCCAGAACAATGGGCTAGAACCCGGTGGCAGCCCAGAGCTGATGAACGCAACTGATCCTGACGTTATTGCGGGCATGGCGAAGCATTATTTCGACGCGGGTTCAGACATTGTTCTGACCAATTCGTTTGGAGGCAACAGGTTCATTCTCGAGAGGTACGGGGCGGGCGACCGGTTGTTTGAGCTCAACCGATTGGCCGCTGAGCATGCTCGCTCGGTGGCGCCTGAGGGAAAGTATGTTGCAGGCTCGATCGGCCCGACAGGTGAGTTTATAGAGCCTCTGGGCACCGCGACCGAGGACGAGTTGTACGACACGTTTGCTGAGATGTCGAAAGCATTCGAGGTTGGCGGTGCCGATGCTGTGATGATCGAGACCCAACTTGCTATCGAGGAAGCAGCTATCGCTGTCCGGGCAGCAAAAGAAAATACTGCTCTCGTCGTAATGGCAACCATGGTTTTCGACAAGGGACCACGCGGCTACTTCACAATGATGGGAGTCACCCCTGAACAGGCGGTAGAAGGACTCGAGGAAGCAGGCGCCGATGTGGTCGGTACCAACTGCGGAAATGGTATTGAACGGATGATTGAGATCGCCAGTCGGATGCGAGCTGTGACTGACAAATATCTCGTCGTGCAATCGAATGCTGGCCTGCCGGTGATTCGAGATGGCGAGACGTGCTACCTTGAATCACCAGAGTACATGGCGAAGTACTATCGCGAACTCGCCGATCTTCCGATAAATATCCTCGGCGGATGCTGTGGAACCACTGCAGCACATATCCGCGCGCTAATACAATCGATTCACAAGTAGTCGGTCGAGTCGGCAACTTTTAACATGGAGAGATAATCGATGCCATCGCTGGCCCAACATTCCCGAGTCACTGAGCAGATACGGAAGCTCGGAAGTTGCATTGAACTCGTCTCGATCGACCCTCACTTTCACGATGTGAGCATCGGTCTGTTCATTAAGAATGGTGTACTCACTATTTCTACCTACAGCACGATTGATGGCGTAGCGGCCCGCATCGAACAAATCAGGGATCGCTGCACCAAGCTCGGTGATGTGAAGGCTGTCGAAGGTACGACTGACCAGTTGCAATTGACTTCTGACCTATTCCTTGAGCGGGCTTTGCGATTCATGTTTATTGCCGCGGTTGAGAAAGACCCGGCAGCGGAGCTTCCGTCCGGTCGCATAACAGCGCCCGACACCAAAACGAAACTTACGTTCGTTGTCGAGGGAGCGGAAGAAGACGGACAGTATGTCTACACTATCTCGACTGAAGGAGAGGCAGAGCGCGCTGAGATGAGGGTCAGGGCCGCCGTCGGCGGTTTTGTTCGATATTCAAATTGCGTGAGAGTCGATAAAAATAAATTTTCTTTTCCTGACGGAAATCGGTACGACAACTTCGCTCGGCTCATCCTTCCTCTCGCACGAAACGTCAGTGCTGTGGAAGCCCAGCTCGAACAGAGCGAACTTGCCGGTCAAATGAATACTCAAACCTTAGGATTTGCGCAAAGCTAGAACACCAGCATCGGTAACGGGTAAGCAATGTCACCAGTAGTTGAAAAAATGACGTCACGAGAGCGAGTCTTGGCGGCTCTTGCCGGAGAACCGGTGGACCGCCCCCCCGTCTGCACTCCGACGAATGTCGCCACTGTCGAACTCATGGATCTGGTCGAAGCACCGTTCCCGACCGCCAATCGGGACGGTGAGATGAATGCTCGTCTCGCAGCAACCGCGTATACCGAACTCGGATTCGACACGATTGCACCTTATTTCTCGATAATTCAGGAGTCTTCTGCACTTGGCTGCGATATGCAATGGGAACAGAAAGACAACTGGCCGACTGTCAGGATGTCGAAGCCGATCTGGCGCAACTCTACCGACGTGAAGATACCAGCGGACTTCCTTGAACATCAGGACACCAAGGCAATCACCGATTCAATACGCATACTCAAGGATGAATTCGGCGACGAGGTCGCAATTGTCGGTAAAACGATGGGTCCATGGACTCTTGCATACCACGTTTTCGGAGTCGAGCCATTCCTTTTAGGAACAGTAGACGATCCGGCTGAGACCATGCGGGCGTTGGATGCCCTTAAAGAGATAACAATCCTGTACGGCCAGGCCCAAATCGATGCCGGTGCCGATGTGCTGACTTTGCCCGATCATGCAACCGGAGATCTGGTCAGTGGTGAGTACTATCGAAGATTTCTGTTGGAGTTACACCAGGAGTTAGAGGAGGAACTTCCGGTGCCTCTGATACTCCATATTTGTGGTGCGACGGTTGATCGAATGCCGTACATCGCCGAGACTGGTATGGCGGCGTTCCATTTTGATTCAAAGAATGACCCGGTCGAAGCCATGGCGGCCGTTGACGGCAAAATTCGTCTCGTCGGAAACATCAACAACCCGACAACCCTCTACGCGAGAGGTCCTGAAGAGGTTCGAGCTGAGGTGAACGCAGCGCTCGACGCAGGCGTTCAACTGATTGCGCCCGAATGCGCAATTCCACTCAAAACCAAGTTGGAAAATCTTGTTGAAATCCCGATCGCCATCGAAGACTGGATTGCCGAACGCGGTCAAAACTAAATCAATTGCTACTTACGAATAAAATCGTTGTTCATTTTCTATCGATCCGATGAGACAATGAATAGCTGGAGTCGGTTTTACAGCATGCTTGAATTCCGTCTCTACAGACCCTTATTTATACATTCCGAGACGACTAATGCCGATTACGCACGAAGGCCTTGCCCGAGAATTTGAGTTCGTATCCAACCCAGGCGAACGGAAACATATTTCTGAAGCGATCGACGGTACCGCTCCGATCATGCAAGAACTTGCATATGAACTGATTGTCGGCAACAACACCGATGTGGATCGCCTGACTCAGGAGGCCCTTGCTGATGGTTTTACTGCCAATCAATTGCTCGACGACGGTCTGCTGAACGGCATGGCGATTGTTGGAGTGAAGTTTCGCGACAATCTTATTTTCGTTCCCGAGGTTCTTGTTGCAGCCCGTGCGATGAAGGCGGGAATGGTTCATATTGAGCCCATACTGTCGGCGTCTGGAGCGGAACCTGCAGGAACGGTCATAATGGGCACGGTGAAGGGCGACCTTCACGACATCGGTAAAAATCTGTGCATCATGATGCTTCGCGGGGCAGGGTTTGTGGTTCACGATATTGGCGTCGATTCTTCGCCTGAAGATTTCCTCGACGCTGTCGATGAACATGGGGCACAGGTTGTCGGAATGTCGGCGTTGCTGACAACAACAATGCCGAACATGGGGCGGACGATCGCCACCTTTGAAGACATGGGTATGCGTGATCAAGTCCGAATTATGGTTGGCGGAGCGCCCGTCACACAGGATTTTGCCGACGAGATGGGTGCCGATGCTTACGGTGACAACGCTGTTGATGCCGTCGATAAGGCGAAAGAACTCGTTGAACTACTGGCAGAGTTGCAATCCAGCTAGCACACAGGGCTAGCTCGGCGATGGGGGATGTTCTTTGGCTAACGGACAGGCCCGTGATGAAAAGCCCGAACTGGATTCAGTGAAGGCGCGTGCCAGCTTAAATCGGTTGTTCGAAATCTATAGCGATATCGCGCAAACAGCGGATGAAGTCATGCTCACAAGGTGTCCGTACAAGGATGCAGCGAGTCGTTGCACAGCTAAATTCGGTTGTCGTAACCAATTCTTCACTGCTGATCCGACCTCGCTACCTGCTTGTGCGGGCAGTGATCAGATCGACTACCGTGAAGCCTGGGATAAATAGCTCCACTCCACCGCATCGCACAGAATCGAGTTCCGCAACTATCTGCTCTGGGGAAGTCCAGATTAGTCTTCGCGATCAGCCCCCTATGGATTGTTAAATTTGAGTCCAATATTCCTAAATTCAAAAACCCTTGAAGCAAATGAAAACGATTCACTCTTCGATTTCGCCGATTCTCTTTCGATAAGAGTTCCAACTTCATGCGGTCGAACGGGCGAGTGCCACGAGTGCATCGTCGAAGTACGTAACGGGGCCGATGCCCTGACCCCAGCAACTGATGAAGAGAAGTTTCTGCGCGGTAACTATCGCCTCGCGTGCCAGGCACTCGTAGCTGATCCGGATGCTGACATCGAGTTCTCAGTGTTGAGGCGACAGCCACGGATACTAACGTCAGGTGCGAAACGAGCAATCGATCTGCAACCCGCCTACGTTCGTCAGGGTGAAGATGTTGTGTTCAACGGTCCTGATGGCCCTGTGACGGTCGATAGGTATCGCGGAGCCATATATGGCATCGCTGCAGACCTCGGCACAACAACAGTCGTACTGAATCTTGTCAATCTCGAATCCGGCGAGACGGTGTATACAGCGTCGTTCGAGAATCCGCAGCGTTTTGGCGGCAGCGACATCATGAATCGTATTTCTTACGATGGTGGCAAGGACGCTGGAGAGTTACGGGCTGTGATGGTTTCGTCAATCAATTTTGAGATTGGGGAGATGGTGCGTGAACTGAAAATCAGAAGACGGCAGATATTCGAGATTGTTGTAGTCGGCAACACCACGATGCGCGAACTGTTTTTCGGAATCGACGTGCAAAGCATCGGCCAACGTCCATATAAATCCACGATTGAGGATGAATTCAGAGCGCAAAAACGGTCATCTACTGCATTGTCGAGCACATCTACCGCGCTTGGATTACGAATTCACCCGAAAGCGACGGTTTATGGGGGGCCGCTGATTGCTTCTCATCTGGGAGCCGACACCGCAGCCGATCTCCTCGCTGTGGGCATTGAGGATCAGGTAGAGCCAATAATCCTTGTCGACGTGGGAACGAACACGGAAGTTGTGATTGGCAATCGAGACAGGTTACTGGCCGCTTCCTGCCCTGCGGGTCCGGCATTTGAAGGCGGACAGGTTACGTACGGCATGCCCGGCTACGATGGCGCGGTTGAAAAGGTGTCGATTGGCGAGAACGGCGCTGCAAGTTCGAGTGTGATAGGAGATATAGATCCCATCGGAATTTGCGGGTCTGGACTGATAGACCTTCTTGCCGAACTGCGGCGGACGAAGCTCATGGACGAACTCGGTAAGTTTGCCGATGGATCAAGCGAATACGAATTCACCAGCACAAACAACCTGACTCTTTCGCGTGCAGATATCTCCGCACTTGCCCAGGCAAAAGCGGCCAACTATTGCGGTCAGGCGATTGTTCTCAGAGAGTATGGGTTACCGATCGACAAGTTTGAAAAACTCTACCTCGCGGGAGGGTTCGCAAACTACGTCGATCAATCGAGCGCAATCGATATTGGGTTCATTGCGAACGTGCCAATCGAGAAAGTCGAGAAAATTGGAAATGCTGCACTCGAAGGTGCTGTCATCATGCTCCTCTCGACCGCCAAGCGTGAAGAGATCGAAAAGTTGACGACAACGATCGAGCATGTTGAACTCGAAACAGCCCCTGATTTCTTCGATTTCTTTGTCGAGGGCTGCATGTTCAAACCAATGGAGAATATCTAACGGTTGCCCTGCCGGGTGTTGATCTCATCAACTGCTGATCGGATTTCGTTTCGCTGATCGACAACGGGAAGGTATCATTCTGCGCCATGACAACAAAAGTGCTAATTACCGATTACGTGTGGCCATCCACCGATCCTGAGCGAGAGGTTCTCGAAGCGGCCGGAATCGAGCTTGTTATCGCTCCCGATACCTCGGAGTCAACTCTTGCCGACCTCGCGAAGGACGTCGACGCGATCATGTTCTGTTTCGCTCAGGTTACTGAGAAGGTTCTCGAAACGGCGACGAACTGCAAGATCACAGCCAGATACGGAATCGGCGTCGACAACGTCGATATCGTCAAGGCGACCGAGCTCGGTATCGTTGTTACGAACGTACCGGACTACTGCATGGATGAAGTTACCGATCACGCACTGGGGATGATTCTTGCACTCAACCGTCGGCTGGTTCCACACACCACCAACGTAGTGGCAGGCGGCTGGAACGATGTGGTCCTCAATCAGCCGATGCATCGGACCCGAGGCGCCACATTGGGAATTGTGGGATTTGGTCGAATCGGTCGAGCGCTTGCTGCAAAGGCAATCGGTTTCGGCATGAACATCCTTACCTACGATCCATTGGTTGAAGCTGGCTCAAAACTCGATGGCGCTCAGGCGGTTTCTCTTGATGAACTTCTGAGGAAATCGGATTTCATTTCCCTTCACGTACCACTGATCCCCGCAACTCAGAACATGATCAGCGAAACGGAACTTGCAAAGATGAAGCCCGGATCGATCATTGTGAACTGTGCGCGGGGTGGACTGATCGACGAAGATGCTCTCGCATTGTCGCTGGCTTCGGGTCACACAGCCGGTGCTGGTCTTGACGTGGTTGAACCTGCACCACCAGACCCTTCGAGTACGTTGTTGAACCAGGAAAACGTGATTATCACACCTCACACAGCATTCTTCTCTCAAGCTTCGACACTCGAACTGGAACGACGTACCGCGGAGGAAGTTGTGCGGGTACTGGCAGGTAAAACACCAGAGAACCTGATCAATCCCGACGTGCTGGGTAAAGCACGTTCCGGTATCTAACCATCATCAACCAAGATTAGCGCGGAGATCGTTAGCGTGATCGACAGCCGATTTTGGTTGATCCGCTTCCAGTTGTGAAGACGAGTATGCAGCTTGCGACGCTGCGCCAGCCAGCCAGTTCAACGCCTCCAGATCATCGCCGGTATGTAGTTGAGCGGCGAAGGCATACTCCCTGTACGACTCGTTGGGTTTCCGACGCCTGAAGCCACTTCTGGCAAGATGTTTCTCGGCCGACTTGAATGCGGCAATTACCGCTTTTCTATCGCTGTCGACGATTTTTAGGTAGTCGAATTTCGTCAGCTTCATCAAATTGGTTTTTCGGTAAAAAAACATGTACCAGATCAACATCGAGAAGAAGCCCAACACTGCAAGAACAAGCAGGCCCCAACTGACACCGTTTTTCATGGCGAATTCGAAACCCTTCAACAACGCACCCGGCGTTTTACCAGCGGCGGCGGCGAGACTGTCACCAAACCGTTGGTCGAGCAAGGAACTCAATCCAGATGGTGGTGCCTGTTCAACATCGGCGGGCGTCGGTAGATCAGGTCGAGTAGATGCGTCAAACGGGATCCACCCTGCACCTCTGAAGTAAATTTCAGACCATGCGTGGGCATCCTGCGCCGTGATCTTACTGGCTCCTGAGTACGAGTTGTACTCACCGGGAAGGTACCCGGTTGCCACACGCGACTGCAATCCAGCAGACCGTGCCATCAGAGTCAGAGCCGTTGCGAAGTCGATTGCTGTGCCTGGCTCCTCACCAAGAACGAACTGTTGAAGATCCGCTGAGGATTCCAGTGGTGATTCTGCCTGATCGTTATATTCGAGGTTCTGTAGATATGAGGTTATCGCCGATGCTTTGTCGAAATCGTTTTCAGCACCATCTGTGAGAGTTGATGTCAGTGTTTTCAGCTCACCAAAGTTAGGCGGGATAACGCCGTATTCCCTGCTCACCCACTCGGCACGATCACGCCTGAGAATGTCGGGGTCAGTCTCGGGTTGCTTCGACACGACCTGATACGTCGAACCGGGAGTCAACGATATACGACCGCGGTTGTCACGAGGTACCGCAATGGCCAGCGGCTCGTATCCAGTCAGAAGATCGCTTCCGAGGTCTTGCTGTAAGAAAAACGTCTGTAAATAACGATCTGTGGCTGCAGCATCACTCGACTGACCGAACAGTGACTGAAACCTCCGATCATCGTCAACGGTCGAGTACCACAACCCGAGCCCATCGTTGGCTTCAGATTCGAACGTATCGTATGTCCTTCCTCGCCAGTAGCTGGCTACAGAACTGCGAACGAATGCGATTTTCTCACCGCCGCCAAGCTCGGCAATAAGAGGCATGCCACGAATAACGTCTCTGGCGTCACCTGCCTGACCGAAAAAATCACTCTCGACCGCAACTCCATCCTCGAAGCCATCTTGCGAGAACAGATCGGGGGCTATCTGAACCTGTCCAACCTGTTGTCCAGCCCGCTGATCCAACATCGACTGAACCGTTTCCGGGTCGATATTAGGCAGTGGAGAGTCTTGTCCGTTCACCGGTAGGAACGCCGCCCTCGCTGCCTGTGGTGTTTGGGAGGTATCCCACGGCAAAATCATGAAAGAGACGAATGAGGCCAACATGACGGCGAAGCCAGCACCGAACCAGTAGATACCAGTTCCAAACCGATTGTTGATGCCATGCACCGTCGCTCCCGAGGTCAGGTCGACATACTGTGCCGTTGCCAGAAGAATCACCACGATCGCCATGTAGCCACCGAGTAAACCTACGAATTCGTTGCCAAACGCTTTTTCGGCACCGAAGAACATCACAAGCCCGCTGAACAGAAGCTGCGTGTACAGACCTGCACGGGTTCGCGCATCGAACACCGAAGCGGCACCTGCGATCAGAAGGAAATTGGCAACTGGGATTCGATTTCCCTGGAGCGCCTCGACCAACTCGAAGCGCATGGTCACCCCGGCAGTAATGATTGTTCCCGCTATCATCATTGATATCCAAGGCATCCGCTTCCGAATCGCCTTCAAAGCGACCCAATGCCCTACCAACACCACCGGAATGGTGAGAAGTGGAATCAAAGTCGAGACACCAATAACGTACAGAGTCAGGGCTGCCCATATCGTGGCGGCGGCAACAAGCACACGAACACGGATTGATAGTTCTGGACGATCGTTAAATACCTTCCTGTATGCCCTGCCGAGAGTGGATTCATACCGCTGGAGGGCGATCGAGTCGGAATTTCTTGCAACCGTGGTCACGCCGCTATCTCCTCTGACTCCGTGACGCCCGGTTCGGTCGTCGGTGTCGGTGCTGCAGTCGTGAAGACACCGCCAACGGCTACACCCTGTTCCATCTGCCGTACAGCTTTGAGGAATTCTCCCGAACGGCAGGATATTGCGTTCACACCGATAGAAGTCAGGGCGCTCACGGCGTTGCCAGCACTATCGCCGGCGACAAACCCTTCGAACACTACTGCGGCTATTTCAGAACCAGAACGCACCATCGCTGCGAGAGTAGATAAAAGCTCTGAATTCGAGGAGTGCACAAATACCAGTACTCTTTCTCCCGGATTCACCTCGCGTGCCCACCGAGATGAAGTTCCCGCCGGTTGATCTTTTATCTGTGCCAGGTCGATCATGACGTCTGACCACGAAGTCCGTAACTGACCACCCTCAGTCGTTACTATCCGCACCGTACCGCCTGCATCTACGAGCGGTACTGCGGCTGTTGCAGCCATTCGAACCGCATAGTCGGATGGTCGGTCGCCATCAATCTCAGTCGGAAGATCATCGGCATCCACAATGATCGCGACCGACGTTTCCGACCATGAATCGAATTCCTTGACTACGAGCCGACCCGTACGGGCAGAATTTCGCCAGTGAATACTCCGGTACGGATCACCTGCAACATACTGGCGCGTCCCCGCTACCTCGACACCAGTTCTTGATTTCGAGACACCCTCAGAGGCACCGAGGGTCGATTTGAGAATCCCAACCTGCGAGACATGCTCCCAACTGGGAAATACAAGTACAGAATCTGGTATGCCAAATTTTCGGATCCGCCGGAACATTCCGAACAAGCCCATCGACTCGACCGTTACCTGTGAGAGCTCGTGAACACCACGGGTTGTCATAATCGGATCGGTTGTACCTTCAATGACTTGCCGCGGCCCGACACCGATTAGAACCATGGATTGGTCGGATGAACCTCGCTGGGAACTTACGGAGTACTGGACGTTCAACAAGAACCGGGGAATCCACCACTTGTTTGTAAGCTTTAGATCGACATCGAGAGCCTGCCCTTCAATCGGACCGGGCAGACCCCTGTTTGATGAAAAACGCTTCTCTCGGTTGATTCGGAGACCGTATACAGAAATCCATGGTGTGACGGCTGAGAGAATCACGATACCCCAGAGAACAGCATCAGCCAGATGTACCCAACCAACGCGTGTCGCGCTAGCTATAAAAAATGCTGCGACCGCGACTAGAACGAACCCGATGCCTCTTCGTGTGATCACGAAACATCAGCCCTTTCCATGCGTTGGTGTGAGCGATGGATGAGTACCCGCATACCTACGCAGGCACCTGTGTCTCTTCAATGGCGGTACGGACGACATCTTGCGCCGACAGGCTCGAAGCTGGCTGCATCATCAGGCGATGTGCTACAACAAAGACAGCGATCTCCGACACATCCTGTGGTTCCACGAACGATCGTCCGTCCATCGCTGCCCACGCCTGTGCAGCCCGCTGGAGAGCGGCTGCGCCACGTGGGCTGAGGCCGTGCAGTACCGATGAATTCGATCGGGTCTGACCGGCGAGTTTGACGATGTACTGTCTGATCGTGGCATCTACTTCAATGCGCTTCACCAGTTCTCGCATCTCAACTATCCGATCGCCGGTAATCACCGGACTCGCCTCTGGCATGCCGTGCTGCGATCGAGCGAGGATTTCAACCTCTTGCTCCGGTGTTGGCAGACCCATGCCCATTGAGATCATGAACCGATCTTTCTGGCTGTCAGGCAGTGGAAACGTGCCGTGGCTTTCTGAAAGATTCTGTGTAGCAATAACCATGAACGGTGAAGGCAATTTCATTACATCGCCTTCGATAGATACCTGATGTTCGGCCATTGCCTCAAGTAGAGCGGCTTGCGTGCGAGGGCCCGTTCGATTTATCTCATCGGCTAGAACGATATTCGAGAAGATCGGACCGGCAACAAAATTGAAAGTCGAACTCTTCATATCAAACACTGTGGTACCGGTGATGTCGGTCGGAAGCAGGTCTGGAGTGAACTGGATTCGCTTGAAATCGCAAGCTATCGCGCCAGACAGAGTCTTTCCCAGAAGTGTTTTTCCAACACCGGGGACATCTTCGAGAAGTATGTGTCCCTCGGCGAGCAAACCCAGGATTGAAAGCTGAATCGTCTGGGGGGAGGTGACAACGACTCGCTGGATTTCGGTCGCTATCGTCGCTGCGTCGTCGGCCAACGCACGTGCCATTGTGTTGTCGGGCACCCCGACTGTGAAGTCGAGAACGGAGTGTTCACCTGGGGCAATTGTGTCCAACGGTTGCGGCCTTCCTGCTGAGTTGCCTGTGTCAGTAGGTCATCAGATCACTCGACCGCAACTTTCCTGAGTTCGTACAGGAAACTGCGGAGCGATCATGCGCGCGAGCCCTACCGGGATAAATAACCCTGGCGGCGGATTCCCATCCAGAAGCCCTTTCGCAACTCCCGGCCAGAGCGCATAGGGCACCGAACGAACATCCACCGCCAGAGCAGTATTACTAATATCCGCTGAGGTCGGTAATCTGTCGCCCGGTGTACACACCAGAGAGATGAGGGATAAGACCCCAGCTTGAATACGTATTTTGCGCAACGCCATTGACATGCTGCTTTTGTGTGCAAGCCCACATATACCGTTTGATTTGGGGGTGCTGTGCGGTCATGATTACTGGAATCGTTACCCACCACAGGTGATATTGCACTTGTTAGGAAGAGAGATTTTCTTGGGATTCACTCTCGGTTATTCAACGTATGCTCTGAGAATGATCGATCCGTTCGATGCGGTTCGAATGATCAAAGAAGTCGGGTACGAAGCACTGGAAATCTGCGTAGCTGAAGACTGGCCGTCGTCACCGGTCGAGTTCTCGAGTTCCAACCAGCATGATCTGGGCAGATTGTCGCAGGATCTCGGATTCGAATCACCAATTGTTTTTGCGCTGATAGACGTTTGCACTCCACGTTCCGATCGTATGGTGATGCTTGAGCGGACAAAGCGAAAATTCGAGATGGCTCAACGACTTCACTACGACGACTCACCTATTCTCATCACAACCACCCCCGGACACTCGGCACCACCGTGGGATTCGGGTAAGGAGCAGATCAGGGACGCGTTCCTTTCTCTGGCCGATACGGCTGCCGAGAACGATATCGTGGTGGCAATCGAGGCACATGCTGGTACCGATTTCGAAACACCCGAAAAAGCCGTGTGGTTGATAGAACAAACCCGCCACCCCAACCTGAGGCTAGATCTGGACATCTCGCACTTCGTGGTCGAAGGATGCGACATGGTTCACAGTGTCGATTTGTGCGCGCCCCACTCTGCCATGGTTCATATCAAGGATGGCAAAAAGGTCGACGGTAAGGTTCAGTTCTGTTTACCCGGCGATGGGAATATCGATATTCCAGCTTTCATGACTGCGCTTCGTGCGAACGGACTGGAGGGATTGCCAGTATTTGCAGAGGTTAGTCAGATGCAATCGCGGGAGCCCGATTACGATCCGCGTGCAGTCGCCAAGCACTGCTTCGATGCCCTGGACACAGCCCGTAATAGCATCGATTGACTCACATTCATCACTCTTACACTGGACGTTCAGTACCAATAATTGGCGAAGCGGTGAGATGGATGCACGCCGGACGCGAGACAATCAAAGGCT
The DNA here is from genome assembly GCA_024275195.1 of Chloroflexota bacterium. Classification (GTDB taxonomy): domain Bacteria; phylum Chloroflexota; class Dehalococcoidia; order Lucifugimonadales; family Lucifugimonadaceae; genus Lucifugimonas. The sequence goes on from JAJRZP010000045.1 coordinate 14,811, forward strand.
CGATCGAGCGGGCAGATGTCAAAGTGCGTTTCTATTGTTTAAGACTCGGAAGGCAACCGGGTCAATCTTGCTACCAAATCCGGTATCAAACCTTCGTACCGAGGTGTGAGTGGAATGGGCTTTGGTCGAAGTGCTGACCAGTAGCCTGAACCTCAAGTATTCGCCCTTAGTATTCTCAGATTACCGACTCTAAACTGCGTTGCTGAACCGACGGGCGCGTCGTAATCTTGTTCGTGTCTGAACACTTGGTGATCCAGGTCACACAGCGATTGACAGACAACAGGCCAACGTAGCTCAGTGGTAGAGCAGCTGTTTCGTAAACAGCAGGTCGGCAGTTCAATCCTGCCCGTTGGCTCCATATAGAATCTGTCTATGAGAAACCCTCACTGCAAACCGAGGGTTTCCTAGTTCTAGGGATGGTTCTGAGGCAAATGCTCTTATGCAGGCTTCATATCTATATGAACACAGATAGGAAATAGTGAGGTGCGGTAGCTGACCATGACAATCTTCGTGGCGTTCTTGCGCGGTATGAACGTGGGTAAAAAGCGCATCAGAAACGATCAACTCTGTGCCTGTTTCGAAGAAATGGGATTCGAGACCGTGTCCGCTTTTCTAGCAAGCGGCAACGTGATTTTTTCATCGAACAAGCGAAGTGTCGCCAAGATAGAGACCGAGATTCGGACGGGGCTAGAAGCTCTCCTTAACTATCCTGTCCCCACTTTCGTTCGGAGTGCTACTCAAATTGAGCAACTGGCAGAGGCGACACCATACAGCGCCGAGCAACTGGAGGACACCAAAGAAAACATCCAGGTTGTCTTACTCGAACAGAGCCCGGACACGGCAACGAAACAGGCAGCACTCGGCTTGGTCTCCAAAGAAGATCAACTCGTATTCGAGGGCACAGAGATGTACTGGCTTCCCAAAGCAGGGCTTTCCGATTCTGAACTCAAGATGAGCACTCTCGAGAAGACAGTCGGCCCGATGACAGTGCGCACCCAAAGGACGTTTCAGCGTCTACTGCCTCGTTTGTCCTAGACGTCTGATGGTTTGTGAATCATCAGGAATAGAGCAGTTGTTTCGTAAACAGCAGGTCGGCAGTTCAATCCTGCCCGTTGGCTCCATATATAAAAGAAAGCTCTTGCTTTGATGATCGAGAATCGCAGATAAATAGAACGAACGAGAACCGGATACGGCAAAAAATTAGCGGCTCCGTCAGCGTTGGATCGCCGACGAAGCCTGTGTCACCCAGTGAGTCCCCAATGGGTGACGCTATTAACGATACATCGTGGCGCGTTGAATGTGACAACTAGCAAGACTATTGGATGAATTTCACATCTTGAATGGTCTGAACAGATGGAAATGTGAAACAATTTCCATCGCCTACATCTGACGATGCTCGTGTTCAATCTGACGGGCCACAATAGTCCGAATCGGTAACTTTTTCCTGTCTTGAATATTTCATACTCAAATTCTCGGATACGTCCGAGGACTCTGCTTCTATCAGTATTTGTCGTACTCGTTGCATTCGTGATCGCCTCATGTGGTGGTGGGAGTGGTGATGGTGAGGAGTCGGTGCCGTTTGATCCCGAAAGATCAGTGCTGGCAACCATAGAAATATCGTCACCTGCGTTCGACGATGGAGGCAATATACCGGTCAAGTACACCTGTGATGGCGCGAACATATCTCCCCCGCTTCGATGGTCCGAAATGCCAGGCGGAGTGCGATCAATCGTAATAATCGTTGACGATCCCGATGCTCCGGGCCGGATATTCAGGCACTGGTCAGTTTTCAACATACCGTCAGGCACACGTTCGTTGAAAGCCGACCAGCCCGGAACGACGCAGCTTGAAAACTCAACACGTCAGGCAGTAAACGATTTCGGTGAAATAGGCTACGGTGGACCCTGCCCACCCGAGGGAGAAGAGCATGAATACGTCTTCTTTATCTATGCCCTCTCAGAGCAGATAGAGCTTGATGTAGATGCGACATCGTCTGACGTGTCGGCGGCTCTCCGCGGGCTTGTTGTCGGTACTGGTTCGTTCTCAGGTATGTATGCTCGCCGTTAGTTGATTTGTGGGTTTACCCCACCTTCGGCACACCTTCAGCACACCTAGAATTGCACCAGTTTAAATCGGTCATGTAATCCCTTACGGAGTAGAAAATGTTGCGTCGACTTGTTGTTCTCGCAGTTGCGGCATTCTCAATTTTGGTCGTTGCCTGCGCCAGCGCCAGTGGTGGCGATGAAATCGAACCCGCAGACTCTTACGAATCGCTATCGGCAGCGCTGTCGGCAGCCGGTATGAAAGTTGGAGAACAGGTTGAGAACAACTTCCTGTTTGCCGGTCTGTTCTCTGTCCCGGGTATCGAGATGACCGCCAGTGGTCAGGAAATTCTGGCATTTGAGTTCACCACGCAAGAAGAGGCCGCTGAGCAGGCAGCACTCGTTTCCCCTGACGGATACGGTATCGGACTCAAGTACATAAACTGGGTTGATACACCGCAGTTCTTCCTGAACGGTAGGATGATCGTCGTCTACGATGGCTCTCAGTCGCTTGTTACCAATACCCTCACCACAGCCATGGGCGAGCAATTTGCTGGCGAATCCCTCGACGGAACGTAGCCCAATTGGCCTGGCAACGGGTTAGGCTTGCGTCAGAAACTCTGCGCTAAGTATCTGACTGCTCTATCGGGCCCCAATTGCTTCGAAATTCGTTCCTTCATCTACCCGGATTCAGCGTCGATGACGAGGAATACCTGTGGTCGGCGGGCATACGAGATTGGGAAGACGCGCTAACGTCAGGCCATCTGAGTGCCGAGCAAGAGAAATCTCTTCAGCAGTCCACATCAGAACTTGAAGCACGCAACGCTATCTATTTCGATCGAAAATACCGAGCCAGTGAACGGTGGCGTATGTTGCCGGATTTCGGGGGCGAGACGGCATTTCTGGATATTGAGACGACCGGGCTTGGAGGTGACGCATACCTGACAATGTGTGGGATTCTTGATTCCAGCGGGTTCAAGGCGTACGTCCGGGGTGAGAATCTGGACGAGTTGGTGTCTGATCTGCGGCAGTACAAGATGGTCGTCACATTCAATGGCATCTCGTTCGACGTGCCGTGGCTCCGCCGCGAGCTGGGGCCGCTACTCGAGAATGCCGCTCATGTCGATTTGATGCACGTTCTGAGATCTGTCGGGTTGCGTGGTGGTCTCAAAAGAATCGAGAAAGCCGTTGGACTTGATCGAGGTGACGACCTCTCGATGCTCACTGGCAGAGATGCAGTCGCCCTCTGGAACATGGCACAAGAGGGCGAACCAAGGGCGATGGAAACCCTGATTCGATACAACTCTGAGGACGTCGCGTCGCTCCCGAGACTCGCCGAGTATGCCTATGCACAGAACTCGGCTGGAACACCGATGGCAGTACCGGGATTTTTCTCGCTTGCACGATTTGATACGACGACTCTCCCATACGACTCTGCGCTTGTCGGATACTTGTGCAGATGACGCTGCGAATGGATGCTAGACTTGCTGGCTCGTACGCTGGAGCACACGCGTACGAGGATTAAACGGCAAATTCAACTTGCCAGTTGATTCTTCAAGCGAACAGGTACAACTGGCGAAAGTATTGTCGGCACTTCAGTACACCGAACACCCAATTCTGACCAACACGGTCTTTCTCGCGGCATGGGGAGGATGGCCGGATGCTGCCGAGTCAGCCACATGTTCACTCCGTGAGTTGATTCGTCAACTCTCGGCAACTAAATTTGCATCGATTGACCCTGAGGAGTTTTACGATTTTGCCGAACAACGTCCGGTGATATCGAACGAGTCTGATGGCTCACGAAAACTTACCTGGCCAAAGAACGAGTTTTACTACTGGAAATCCGAAGATGATGGCCGCGATCTACTGATTTTCGTCGGAGTCGAACCAAATCTGAAATGGCGTACGTATAGCGACATCATTCATCAGGTTGCGAGCGAGAGCGATACGCGACTACTGGTTACGGTCGGGGCACTGCTCGACTCGGTACCGCACACTCGATCTCCGCGTGTTACCGGATCTTCGGTTGAACCCGATCTCGGTGTGGGTTTCGAACACATAAAATATGCTGTGCCGAACTATGAAGGGCCCTCGGGTTTAACCTCTGTCGTAATGGATCGATTCAGTCAGGGCAAGGTTCCATCAGCAAGCATCTGGGGGCACTCTCCCCACTATCTCCAGGTAGCTCAAAACCCGGCGCTTACACATGCGATTCTGGCTGAGCTACAGCAGTTTATTACTGCACCTATCGAACTCACAAAGATAGCTCAGGAAGCCGAAGAGTTTGATGAGAATCTGGTCCGAGCACTCTCTGACCAGCAGGAAATCGAAGGCTACGTCAAGCGGCTTGAGGAGCGGTACGACTCCGAAGAGGAGTATCGGCAAAGCCCTGAACCGGCAGCACTGGTTCAGGAACTTGAAGACTTTTTACGTCAGCAACGCGGTTCAGACAGCGCGGCCGACGACGGGGACAATAAAGATTGAGTAAGATTTCTGAACGACTCACGAATCTCGGTCAGACCGAGAAGTCTGGGCTTGGGTTTGGAGCGCGTGCGGCGAGTGCGAAAATTCCGGTGATTCTCGTTGGAGTATCAATTGCCGAGCCGGGAGATGCGAAAGGTCTCGAAGCTGACCTTTACGTACTCGCTGCCGGCCCAAAGGGCGTCGCACAATCTACCCCGATTGATAACGTCGATATATGGGGTGTCGCGGTCGCAAGCGGAACTGCGAAGGAAATCGATGCAGCAGTTGAAGCTGGAGCCGATTTCATCGTATCTGAAGGCGAATCTGCCCCCGGTGCAGCTCTGCGCGACGATGAAACCGGGAAAGGATTCGTAGTAAACAGCGATATCTCGGAGGATCGTTCAAAGGCGATCGACTCCAGCCCATTCGATTTCCTCATCCTCGACGGTTCCGATATTTCCTTTCCGCTCAACGTTGGTGGTGTACTTGACATACAGGAACAGCTTGCCAGATATTCACGTCATATCTTCATACAGATAACGAAGATTCCTGATCAAAATGATCTCGAACTGTTGCGCGACATCGGGGTTTCTGCATTGCTGTACGACGTGAATTCAGCAAGTAAATCCGATCTTAAATCACTACGTAAAGCTATCGGACAGCTTGAGCCTAAGAAGCAGAAAAGTTCTGCAGACGCAGTATTGCCGCAGCATTCAGGGGATACATCAGCACGGGATGATGAAGATGAGTTCGGAGATCACGACCACGAAGAGGAATTGGAATAGCGGTTGTCGAGACCGCACGTTGGTTCTGAACGTAGATGAATGAAGTAGCGAGCGACTAACAGGAAATCGATATGACGAATTACACAATCATTGGGCTCGGACGAATCGGAACTTCACTCGGCATGGCCATTCGGAGCAAGGGCGGCTCTCGTGTCATCGGGTACGATGCTGAAAACCGCGCCCAGAATCTGGCACAGCGAATGGGTGCGGTCGACGATATCGAGTGGAACATCGACAAGGCGGTTGCCGATGCCGACATTGTGATAGCTGCGACGCCCGCCGGGTCGTTGTATGACGTGTTCGATGGCATTTCACAGCATCTGAAGTCAGGTGCCGTGGTAACCGATACCTCCCCTTCCAAGCGTGCGGTGATGGAGTGGGCGCAGGAACTTTTGCCATCTAATGTCGGCTACGTTGGTGGGAACCCGCTGACGGGTGCTTCGATACGCGAGCAAAAAGATGCTTCCGGATATATATTCCACAACGCTAAGTGGGCAGTGGTCGCCCCTCCTAGTGCCGATCAGCGGTCAATACGTGCGATCACTGACTTGATCGAGAGTGTTGGTGCCAAACCCGTGTTCATGGACGCACACGAGCACGATTCGTTCTCGGCTGCCACGACTGGACTTCCAGCGGTTGTTGCAGCAGCGGTTATGAATGCGGTCAGCACTTCGCCGTCCTGGTCCGAGATCAGCCGATTCGTGGGAAGCGACTTCGATCACATAACAACTCCTGCATCGAGCGATCCTGCATCCTCACAGAGTGCGGCTGCGACAAATGCCGACATGCTTGCACACTGGATCGAACAGCTAATAGAACGATTTCAGGCTATTCGGGCTGGCTTACTTGATGACGAGGCTAGATTTGCATCCGACGGCATCCTCGCCGATTCTTTCATTCAGGCATGGGAGCAACGAGCAAGGCTCGAGGCCGGGGTTGCCGATCGACGACCAGTATCGGGTGAACACGCCCCAATACCCTCGTCAAGTGAAAGCATGATGGGACTCTTCTTCGGGAGTCGAGTTGCAAAGGTTATGGGTGGGGGCAAGGAAAAGAAGAAAGATTCGACGAAATACGATCGTCGAAGAATGAACTAGCGGGTCAAGAATGTCAGTAACAATTGCACGGCCGCAGTCTCTTCGCGGAGAAATTATTGCTCCCGGCGACAAGTCGGTTTCGCACAGGGCAATTATGTTCAATGCCCTGTCGCACACCGGAACTGCCAGCGTCACCAATTTTTCACCGGGCGCAGACTGTACCTCGACTGTTGAGATCATGCGATCTCTTGGAATCGAGATAACACGCGAATCCGGTAGAAACGGTATGGGAGATAGCCTGACCGTCAAAGGTGTCGGTCTTAACGGTCTTCAGGAGCCTGCCAGTGTTCTCGATGCCGGAAACAGCGGCACCACCACCCGCCTAATGTCGGGGATACTTGCTGGTCGAGACATCCTGACCATACTCACCGGTGACGAGTCGCTGAAATCTCGCCCCATGGGCCGCGTAGTCGAGCCTCTCACACAGATGGGAGCCAGTATCTCTGGTCGTGCCAACAACACCCTTGCACCGCTCGTGTTTCACGGTGGACTGCTTCACGGTACGAGTTACGAAATGCCGGTCGCCTCGGCACAACTGAAATCATGCCTGCTACTTGCGGGTTTACGAGCAGATGACACAACGACGCTCACCCAACCTGCGGAATCACGCGACCACACCGAGCGTATGCTCTCAGCAATGGGAGTTAGTATCAGCAAATCAGGTCTTGATCTGGTACTGGAGCCGTCAGATTTAGAAACGGTCGACATCGAGGTTCCGGGAGACATCAGCAGTGCAGCGTTCTGGATGGTGGCCGGAGTTTGCCACCCAGACGCAGAGTTGTTAATCCGAAATGTCGGAACGAACCCGACTCGCGCCGGCATCATCACAGCGTTACAGATGATGGGTGCGGATCTCACGCTGCATGACGAGCGTCAGGTTGCGGGTGAGCCCGTTGCCGACGTACTGGTAAGATCCAGCCAACTACACGGAATCGAACTGTCGGGCGATATCGTCCCATTGCTAATCGACGAGATTCCGGTGATTGCAGTTGCTGCAGCGGTCGCTGAGGGCCAGACCGTCGTGCGAGATGCCGAAGAGTTGAGAGTGAAAGAGTCTGATCGTATTCAGGCGAGTGTTTCATGGTTGAATGGTGCAGGGGTCGAAGCAATCGGGACCAGCGACGGCATGATCGTCCCGGGTGACAATACCATTGGCGGTGGTCAGTTCCAGAGCTACGACGACCACAGGCTCGCCATGAGCCTCGGCATTGCTGGCTTGATCTCCGCTGACCCGATTACAATTCTCGACCCGGACGTTGCCGGTATCTCTTACCCGGGTTTCTGGCAGACTATCGAAGATTTTGGTGGACTGATTGGGTAACGTTTATCAATCGAAGAAAGTTCCGATTGTAGTTGTCATCTCTGGCCCGTCGGGAGTCGGCAAAGATGTGATGATCGAACGCATGATCGAGTCAGGTCGAATCGGGTTTCACTTCACTGTCACGGCAACTACACGGGAGCCTCGGCCCGGTGAAAAAGACGGCGTGAACCACCATTTCGTCTCAGTAGATGAGTTCGTTAACCTCATCGCCACTGATGAACTTCTCGAGTGGGCGCAGGTCTATGGCAACTACTACGGTGTCCCGAAAAAACAGGTTAGAGACGCTCTTGCTGCCGGAAATCACGTAATAATGCGAGTCGATGTACAGGGAGCTAAACGCATCAGCGAAATACTTCCTGAGGCTCTTCTTATTTTCATAATTCCTCCGTCTCTGGAAGTGTTGAGAAAGCACCTCAAGGATCGCGGTGTGGATTCGGAGACTGAGATGGAAAAGCGGCTTGCTGCGGCGACCGAAGAAATCAATCAGGCAAGCCTTTTCGACTTCACGGTCACGAACGAGGAGAACCGCCTCGACGACACGGTCAGCAAAGTAGTCGAGATCATCGAATCCGAATCCAGCAGAATCCCGTCGAGAGTCGTCACCATCTAACCGTGCGTAGATAGCAGCTTCTCAGAGCAACTGGTGTTGGAGAGTGCTTTCTCGATGTTCGGTCAGCGACCACCGTGAACATCGCGCGAAGCCACACTTTCCAGAAGTTTCGAATCTGTGAAGTATCGTGACAATCAGCGCCATAATCAGCCGTTAGACTGTCCGAGTTCATCTCGTATAGTGTGTGCCAACTATGAAGGGTCGTAGATTTCTGTTGTGAATCGGCTTCGCTGAAACGCAACGTATTGTTCGGCTGTCATCGGCGGTTTGCTCTTGTCGAGCATCTCTCTGGCCAGTTGAGCATCGTTTCCCAGCAGTTCCAGCACAGTCGCCGCCATAACCTTGGCAGGTGCAACTACAGCACGGTCGTAATCCTCAATCAGGTAGTCGTGACCATGACCGACACCTGATGCCGAGTTTGCGTAAGGATGGATAACCGGCATTATCGTGCCGAGATCCCCCATGTCGGTTGAGCCTCCGTGAGTCTGGGTATCCGGCACAACATGGATCGAGTTGCGTCCGAGAATCAACTCAGCGTTGCTCACGAACGATCTCTGCATAGATGCGTTCTGGTGCAGTGGGTGGTATCCGGCAACTGTCTGCACTTCCACCGATGCGCCCAGTGCGAGCGCCCCGGCCCGGTAGCATCTCGTTATTCGATCAGCGATAGGCTCGATTGCTTCGACGGATCTGGCTCTGATGCGTCCTTCGTACAGTACCTCGCCCGGGACAGCATTCACTGATGACCCTCCGTTTGAGATGATGCCGTGCACCCGAACGACATCTGATTCTCGGAACGTCTCCCGCTGTGCGTTGATCGCCGAGTTTGCCAGCATCGCTGCCTGAAGCGCGTTTACTCCCTGATCGGGCGCTCCCCCGGCGTGCGAGGATTTTCCGATGTATCTGACCTGATGAGAGACATGTGCATTCGATGTTCCGCCGATACTCAAACCCGCGTCGCCGTTACCGGCAGAGGTATGAACCATCATGGCCATATCGACATCATTGAAAGTCCCCAGGCGAATCATCTCCTGCTTTCCAGAGAGAAACTCGATATCACCCGCTTCCCTCAGTACTAGTCGATCACGAATTTCGACGAATTCCTCGGCGGGAGTGATGATGAACGCCACATTTCCCGAGAGAGCGTTTTTCAGTTCGGGCGTGCTGAGAGCGGTTGCGACCCCCAGCATCGATCCGATCTGTGCGTGATGCCCGCAAGCGTGTGCCGCACCCGTATCTGGATTTGCGCCGGGGTGTGTGGGAACTCGTAGCGCGTCGAGTTCGGCGATAACGGCAACGGTCGGACCATGATTGGCGCCCCGCAGAGTCGCCTTCATTCCAGTTCTCGCGATACCGGTTTCAACCACAAATCCCAGAGCCTGGAGTTGGTCCCGCACAAAGCTGGCGGTCCTGTGTTCGTTGAATCCTGTCTCTGGAGTGCGGTATACCGTTTTGGCGGCGGAGATGAGATCACGCGTCGCCCCGTCAATCGTCCTGAGCGCAAGGGCTCTCGTTTGGGTTAGTGTTGCAGGAATCATGTAGCTACTCTGTGTACGTAACGTCCGAACGGAATCCACGCATACGACTCAGGTACTCACTGATCGACATCGGGGCCTTGAATGCATCGGCGATTTTGTTCCCTTTCTCGCCATTTTCAGTAAGCAAGTCGATCACGGTCATACCCATCGCTTTCCCGGCTTTTATCACAGCTAGATCGTAGTTATCGACAAGATAGTCGATACCGTGACCATTGCCACTGGTCGCGTTGGCAGTCGGCTGAATTGTCGGAACCAGTTGACTAACGTCACCCATATCGGTGCAGCCGGTGCTGTGGTTGAGTTGTATGACGCTGTCATCGCCGATGAGAGACGCAGCATTGTGCCGGTATATCTCGGTGAGTCTCACGTCATACTTTGCGGGTAGATAACCTGGATTCGTCGTGATACGAACCTCCGCGCCAGTCGCCAACGCCCCGGCCCGGAATGCACGGTCCACCTTTTCAGATGTGCTCAAAATGGCAGGAACGTTCGATGCGCGAACGTAAGTCTCTATCCGCACATCGGCCGGGACAGAGTTAACCGCTGCCCCACCCCGCGTGATTATCGGATGAACACGCACCGTATCGGCGTCTCGGAACGTCTCTCGCTGGGCGTGGATTGCCGCAAGCCCGAGTTGGGCGGCGTTGAGTGCGTTCACCCCTAGATGCGGTGAGCCGCCAGCGTGGGTCGCCTTGCCGATGTACTGGACTGTCTTTCCAATCATTCCGTTGTTCGAGCCACCAATGCCGAGGGTACCTGCAGTTTCACCACCAGTGTGAGTAAGCATCGCTATGTCTACATCGTTGAAAAGTCCGAGCTTGATAAATTCCTGCTTACCGCCGAAGAATTCAATTTCACCACTCGCCCGCAGGGATTCTCGATACTCAAGTTCGATGTACTCCTCAGCGGGGGTCGCCATGAAGCTGATCTTTCCGACCAGACCATCCAGAACCGATGGCTCTTTGATTCCAGTTGCGACCGTGAGCATTGAACCGATCTGGCTATGATGCCCGCACGCATGAGCCGCCC
>JAJRZP010000046.1 GCA_024275195.1 Chloroflexota bacterium
GGTCGAACTCTGGCAGAGGGCCATCGGATTGAAGTGATTCCAGTCGGTCGATCAGGATCATCAGGCGGGATGCCGGCGAGTTGTTTGAATCTGCGTCGTCGGGGATCATCAGAAAGTCTTCGACAAGAGATCGCAGCCATTTTCCGAAACCTTTCCAGGAATCTTCAGTTGGAGTTGGTCTTCGCTCGGCGAGGGTTACGACGAACTCTTTCAACTGCACCGCAAACTCGGCGTCTGACCTTGCTGCCGCGACTTCGTTTGCCCTGCCCTCGTCCAATCTTGCCGATCTCTCGGCGTGTTTGACCACGTTTTTCGCATACCTGTCGAGGCGGGGAATCCAGCTATTTTGTACCGATAAGGTAATCCCGGCAGTCCGGGAGATAGCGTCCCATCTTGCGGCCGGTACTGGCTGGCCCGAGACTGGATCTTTGATCGCAGCGCTCGACAGCCATGCGGTTAGATCGAGTCGGCTGAAGTCGTTCTCGAAGATGTCGAGCAGATGGGTGACGAACCGTCCTTCGGGTGCATCGGAAAGTGCGGTTCGATCGGGTCCTGACACTTTGATGCCGGCGAGATCGAGGGCTTCAGCGATTCGGCTCGCGTAGCTGTCGTCTTCGAACACGACCGCCATTCGAGAGAATCGTTCACCTGCACGAGCTTGCTGCACTATCTCACGAACGACGCTGCGTACTTCTTCGGCTACGTCGGGAACATTGATCAGTTTCGGTTGGTCGCTCTGACTGTCTTGTGTCTGATCCGCTTCGCTGACTTTGCCGTCGGGATCAGAGATGGAAATCTTGATCGAGTCGGGCATTTTAGTCAGTGCGTCGAACAGCGGTCGGTAAACGGGCGATATAGTCGATGCCTCGACGAGCAGAACTGTTCCGAGCGCCTTTATGCGGTCGGTCGGCGGGTTGGCTTCGATGTGTTCTACCGCTTTTCGGACCACCAATGCCCCCCGGCGGTATGGTGCAGCGAGTTGGAAGTACTTTTTGAATCGTTTCACGAGTTCACGTTGAACGTCGCTCTGTGCCGCGAGGCGATTCAGTTGATCCTGATCTAACAGTTCCAGATCTCTGAAGGTTGAGTGGAGTGCCGATTGGAGCTGGGGCGAGACATTCTCGCCGCCAAGTCGGGTGCCGAACTTCGTGTCTCGTGCTGCATCGAACACAAGCTCGGATGCTTGAAGATCGTTCAGCAGTGGTTCGGCGAAGTCACGGCCCGCCAACTGCTCGGCAATATCTTCGAGTCGCTTGAAGTCGACGTTGAACAGTCCGCCGCTGGCGAGTGCGCGGCGGGTGTAAAAAGATGCCTGGATCGACGGCATAACGACGGTTATCCGTTCGAGGCCACGTTCCTGCCGGATAGTGTCGATAAGTCGACGAAGTGCGTGGTGTACCCGTTTGCAACGATATGTGAACTCAATTTTGTTACTCAACAACAACTCCGCTATATCCGCTATAAACGAGAGCATTCAATGCGAAACCTGCCGACTGGTACGGAGAGACTCGCGGCGATCAGTGTAACCACAACCAACAGCGACGCCAGCGTGCGCCGTAAATAGATCGGCTAAGGTCGGGTACTGATTTCAGACGACAGAAACACCGCACTGGGCGTCGAGTGGCCCACGAAATTTAATCCAGCCATGCCGCGAGAATCTCGTATGCTCGTTGGCTACCCCTGTGCAGGTGGGAGGGTAACTCCAACAAGCGGCGACCAACAAATCGAAACGTCGGCGACAGTCCAGAAAATGGCGCCCCCGGTGAGACTCGAACTCACGCTCCCGGCTTCGGAGGCCGGTACTCTATCCAACTGAGCTACGGGGGCAGTGCAGAGAATTCTAGTTCAGAGCGACTTGTCTTGTGTGACGTTTGTAACACCGGTGCATCAGCTTTTTCAGTGAACCGGTAGCTACTTTGGTTTCGGTACTACTATTGTGGGCATTGCTGTGTTTATGAAGAGGTGTTCTGCGAAGCTGCCGGTTTTTCCGAGGTCGATGCCGGTGGCGGTTGCGCTTTCAATTACGACCAGTGTTCCTTCGTGTTCGTTGACCATTTCGGTGATCCGTTGTCTGGGATCGCCTTGCTCGACGTACAGTTCAACCTGTACTCCTTGTGATGCAAGTTCCTGCGAAGCCTGTTCAGCTTTTTTCGGGGCCTCGTACGCCGATTCTGTGATGTGAGCCATCGACAACGGTATCGAAAGGTCTCGGGCGAGTCCGGCTGCCAGATCGAGTCCGGGACCTATCGAGAATCCTCCGTCGAGCGGGTAGAGGATTTGCGTTACTACGGGTGTTCCACTATCGGGCTTCACTATCATCACTGGAATCTCCGTGAGCCGCAGGACCCAGTGGGAGACGCTGCCAAGTATGCGAGCAATAGCGCCTGAATGACCGTGGCTTGCCATGACTATTAGATGGGCATTCACCTGACGGGCGTGATCGGCGATGGTGGCGGGCGGGGTTCCGACCTCTGCAAAGGTCGATACGTGGGATGATTGAGATTCCAGCTTCGATTTCGATTTTTCAAGATGATCGACCAGTGTTGCGCGCATGTCCGGTTCATCGTCGGCATCGACTGCGCTTACGAGATCAACCGATGCACGGGTATGTCCTGCAATCATCCCGACCCAGGGTATTGCGGATGCGGCGAGATCGGAACCGTCCAGTGGGAGAACAATCTTTTCTATGGATTTCGGATTCATCTTTTATCTCTATGTAGTTAAATGCAAACGGCAACCTAGTTGCTAAGTTGCCGTTTTGATCATTGGTGATCACCCGGTTCAGACGGGCCAGTTATTGTTTTGATAATCACTTTGTGTAGCCGTCGCCTTTAACAGCGATTTCCGGCTTGTGGTGCTAGTTGTTACCGGCCTGGTGAATCCTGCCGCCATCTCCAGCGATTCGCTGGGATGGTCGCGATAGACCAATGTGAATGACCCAACCTGCCTTGTAAATCATCGTCCTTCGCCCTTCTTCTACCGGGGCTATCATCTCGTTAATTCGATGTTAGTTCCGACGTCTGTATCTCGCCGCAATTTGATGTGAAAAGACCGTGACGATATGGCTGGCAGATGCTGTTGTTGAGAGTGGGTGAACGCTACTTCCTTATACCACCTGTTCGGTGCGGATTCGTCGATACTGGTCCTGTGTCGGTTATGATCGGAATAGCTATCCTTTCTTCACTGGGTATGTGCCTGAAACCGCAGTCACGACACGATCCGTACTCTGACAGAGGAATCGACTGAATGAACTTCTTCAAAACCAGACCTGCGGGTGTACCTGCCTCGGAAGACTGCCTGCCGGGACGCGAAACACCGCTTCAGATCTCAGGCAAACACTTTGTGAACGGTACTTCGATGAAGCCACCGTTTCCTGCCCAAATGGAGACAATCGTGTTTGGTATGGGCTGTTTCTGGGGAGCTGAGCGGCTGTTCTGGGAATTGGATGGTGTGTATACGACTGCTGCAGGTTACAGCGGTGGAACGACGCCAAACCCGACTTACGGTGAGACCTGCACGTCACGAACCGGTCATACCGAGGCGGTACTGGTTGTGTTCGACCCTGCTGTAGTTAACTTAGAAGCGCTGTTCAAGGTGTTCTGGGAGAACCACGACCCTACGCAGTACATGGGTCAGGGGAACGATATCGGCAGTCAGTACCGAACGGCGATCTATGGAACGACTGACGCTCAGGTTGAAGCTGCCAGAGCCAGTCGCGCTCGTTATCAATCCGAGCTTACTTCTTCGGGATTCGGTGAAATCACGACTGAGATAACTGCAGCAGGAGAGTTTTACTACGCCGAGGAGGAACACCAGCAGTATCTGGCGAAGAATCCCTCCGGTTACTGCAACCACGGCTTCTGCCAGGTGGCGTATAGCCAGGCTTTGGTGGGAGAGGCACCGGACTGCGGTGGTTCTGGGTGAGTCGGACTGCTGTTGGGTGGAACTGCTCTTGAGTGGATGGCAGTTAACGACCCGCCCTCATCCCGACCTTCTCCCGCTGAGAAAAGGAGAGGGGGCTGAGGGTTGATCGGGACGGTTTGCCGAGAATAGCTCGGAGTTGCGTTTTATATCTGCCGAGCTTATTTGCCGTCGCCGATTTCGGCCTCGGCTTCGACTTCGGTGTCGACTCTCAAACCGCTCCCACCACGGAAGGCGGGTATGAGCAGCAGAGGTGCGACAACGGTAGTTACGATGGTCATTACGATCGTAACGCCGAAGATATCCTGCCCGATCACTCCCGAAGTCAGGCCAATTCCGGCAACGATGAGTGCCACCTCACCCCGTGGCAGCATTCCCAGTGCTATCCGTGTCGCTCCGATTTTGTTGAAGCCGACAAACAGCGCTGGAATACCTGAACCGACAACTTTGCTGATAATCGCAAAAGTGGTAAGCACCACAGCGAAGATGATCGACGTGCTCAGGGAGGTCTCACCCGCACCGAAGGCGGTGAAGTCGACCTGCATACCGATCACGACAAAGAAGATCGGTACGAGAAAGTTGTTCACCGATCGCATCGAGTCTTCTACCTGATGCTTTAGTTCAGTGCCGGAAAGCGCCAGACCCATAGTGTATGCACCGATGATCATGGCGAGTCCGAAGTAGATTTCGGCAACTGCCGAAGCCAGGAAAGCCAGCGCCAGCACCAATACCAGTGCCCCGCCCGCACTCTTGAACCACAGGATGACGTTCGAGATGTACTTGGAGACGATGGACCCGATGAACATGAGACCAAGCCAGAATCCAAAGGCCTTGAGGAAAATGAGTCCAACCGATCCGGCAGTCACAGTTCCCTCTTCTGCTATCCCAATCACGATCGCCAGAAGAATGATTCCCAGCACGTCGTCAACAACTGCACCGGCGAGTACCGTCACACCCTCCGGGGAGTCAAGCCTTCTAATATCGGCAAGTACCCGGGCGGTGATACCAACGGAAGTTGCGGTCATGATCGCCCCCACAAACAGGGCGGGAATCATTTCCTCGATCGAACCCATGCTGGCAAAGCCAAGCATAACTGTCGCGGCGAACCCCATAAAGAACGGCAGGATTACCCCACCGAGTGCGACGGCGGTTGCAGGGCGAACGTACTTCACGAACTGCTTGCGGTTTGTTTCGAGTCCTGCTTCAAACAGGAGGACTATCGCTGCTACCTGCGCTATGAAGAATAGCTGAGGCTCTACGGGCAGGCCGCCGGCATCGCCCGGAAGTTCGAAAATCGGTTTCCCGCCGAACCAGTGAATCCCACCAAGCAGAAACGGTGAAATAAGTATCCCGGCGCCAAGTTCACCGAGTACCGGTGGAATCTTCAAATACCGCTCAGAGACTTCTCCACCAATTTTTGCAGCGACAAGAATGATCGACAGTAGAAGAATGAGATGGGCGACTACTTCCAGCGGATTTTCGGCCAATTGGGTTCCTCGGGAGCCTACGGCTCAATTTCTTGCAGGGTGTTAGCGACTTCAGAGATTCGAAGTCTGTGGACATTGAAGATATTACAAGCTCGACGATTGACTATAACAACAACAAGTTTAACTCTGCCCCATAATTTCATGACTATCTTTTATCGCGTTCATTAATTTGCTACCAGAACCTTCTCGGGTCGCCAGCCAAGTTTTTCAGGCTCGAATATCAGAATCGCAAGCAGATCACCGTCTGGTGTGTAGGCGCGAATTCGCTCACCCGGTTCGTAGTCGCCCGGTCTGCCAATATCGTCGACCGGTAGTTGCCTGCCGTACTTGACCATTTCAACCTGTGTCAGATTCAGGCTGGTCTTCGCCATATGCTGGAGCGTTGCGTCGATGGGCATTGCCAGCTCCCTCCAGTCGCCTGACTCTGCTGCTTCGCTAACCTGTTCGATAGTCACGGTATCTTCGAGAGCAAAGACGCCAGCCCGGGTACGTACGAGTCGGGTCAGATGTGCGTACGTCGTGAGTTGTCGCCCAATATCGTGGGCGAGTGTTCTTGCATAGAAACCATGGCCACATTCGACATCCAACACTATTTCAGGCGCGCTGAAATCGATCAGGTCGAGTCGAATGACCTCGACCGGTCGTGCGGGGCGCTCGACTTCAATCCCTTTTCTTGCGAGATCGTAGAGACGTTGGCCTTTGTGGCGTAACGCTGAGAACATTGGTGGCACCTGATCGAATTTGCCCCTAAAACCATCGAGTACCTCGCTGACTTGCTCTTGCGTCACCTCTGCCCAGAGTGCTTCTGCTGTCGTCTCACCCGTTGCGTCGTAAGTGTTTGTCGATGAGCCTAGCTTCATCGTTATTCGGTACGACTTTGTGCCGAGCAGGACGGTATCTGCAAACCGTGTTGCGGCTCCAACGCAGATCGGCAGCACTCCGGTCGCGAGCGGGTCCAACGTTCCGCCGTGGCCGATCCTTTTTGATTTCGTGATGCCCTTGAGCTTTCGGACGACATCTGTCGATGTCCAATCCTGCGGCTTGTTGATATTCAGAAAGCCGCCAGCACCGAGATTCGGTCGACCGGCATCGGTAGCGTTCTCTGCCTGTTCAGTCAACTGCCATCTCTGTCGGCGTGGCGTCGGCTATCTTCGCTAATCACTTGATCAATCAATCGATCCATGTCAGCGCCGGTCTGCATCGTATCGTCTGAGTAAAAAGAGAGTTTCGGCATTTTACGGATCACTATTCGCTGTGAGATTTCCATACGAAGCCGGGTCGCCGCCGAGCGAAGAGCATTGAGAGTTTCTTCTCGCTCTTCATCTGTGCCCAGCACGCTTATGTGGACTTTCGCCATCGACAGATCGCGGTTCACATCGACTCCTGTGACTGATGTCATCGGAGACAGCCGCGGATCGCTCAGTCCTTCGATAAGGGCACCCAGCTCGCGTTGAATAGTGTGATTGACGCGCCCACCGCGTCTGTCGTCCAAAGCTTAGTAACTCCCGTCGTGCTTTTCTCAACCGGTTGACGCAAAGCAACGACTACTTTTCAGAGCCGCGCTCAGTTAGCGTCGGGTTACCTGAATCTCGTAGCCCTCAAGCACGTCGCCTTCTTGATATTCGTGGAAGCCGTCGATTTTCACTCCACCTTCGAAGTTGTTAGTCAACTCGCGCACGGAGTCTTTCAGGTGCCGCATCGAAGTGATCGCGCCGTCGAATATCTCGTCTCCACGACGGATAACGCGCATACGTCCTGAACGCTTCAGCACGCCGTCGGTAACTCGAATCCCAGCGATCTGTTCTCGTTTGCCATGGCTGAACACTTCGAGAACGTTTGCGTGACCGGTTACAACAACCTTGCGCTCTGGCTCGAGTAGGCCGCGTGCGGCGTCTTCGACTTCGTCGATCAGGTTGTAGATAATATCGTAGGTACGGATGGTGATACCTTCGGCATCTGCCTGTCGGCGTGCACCGGCTTCGACATTCGTCTCGAATCCCATCACCATTGCGTTTGAGGCAGAGGCGAGGAGGATGTCTGACTCGTTGATTGCACCCGACGCTGCGCTGAGTACCCGAACCTGAACTTCATCGTTCGAGACCTGCTCGACCGCACGCTGGACAGCATCGATCGAGCCGTGGCTGCCGGTCTTGATCACAACCAGCAATTCCTTGGCGCCTGACTGCTGAACCCGCCGCATAACCTCGGCCATTGTCGTGGCGGCTCGGGTGTCCTTGCGCTTCGAAGCGAGACGCTCACGGGTGGTTACCAGATCACGGGCTTCACGGTCGTTTGCCACGACGTCGAACTGATCACCCGCGGCCGGAACACCATTTAGCCCGAGTACTTCGATGGGGGTAGAAGGCCCTGCCTCGGTGACGACATTTCCAAAGCCGTCTGTCATCGATTTGATCCTGCCTCGGAAAGTACCTGCGACGACGTTGTCACCGGTTCTGACCGTGCCTGACCGCACCAATACAGAAGCTACAGAGCCTCGTGATCGATCCATATGAGATTCGATAACCACGCCAATTCCGGGGCGGCCGGGATTTGCCTTGAGCTCCAGTATTTCGGCGACGAGTAGCAACGACTCAAGTAGATCGTCGATGCCTTCGCCTTTTAGTGCGGATACAGGAACTGCGACTGTGTCGCCACCGTATGACTCAACGATGATCTCGTGCTCTGCGAGTTGTGCGTTTGCGCGATCTATATCAGCACCCGGGGCATCGATTTTGTTGATAGCCACTATGATCGGGACACCGGCTGCCTTGGCGTGGTCGATTGCCTCGAGGGTCTGTGGCATCACGCCGTCATCGGCAGCGATAACCAGTACAGCGATATCGGTCACCTGCGCCCCGCTGGCTCGCATCTGGGTAAATGCTGCGTGACCGGGGGTGTCGATGAACGTCAGGCGGTTACCATCTTTATCGACCTGATAGGCACCGATACTCTGGGTTATACCACCGGCTTCAGTGTCTACGACTTTGGCGCCACGAATGGCATCGAGGAGTGTTGTCTTACCGTGGTCAACGTGACCTAGAACAGTGACAACAGGAGGACGAGCGACTGAGTTTTCATCAGTCATCTCCTCGTCTACTCCAACCTTGATCGCCGCTGTGCTTTCTTCACGGTCTTTCGGTTTCAGCACACCGATGTTGAACGACGCGGCAACCTTGGCAGCCACTTCGAACTCGACTGTTTCGTTGATTGTGGCCATTACGCCAAGTCGCATAAGCGCTTTGATCGTGTCGACATTCGACATCTCGAGGATCTCGGCAAGTTCACCGACCGTGGTCTGCGCGGGCAGTTCTACTGGGGATCGCGGAGTGGTGTCTTCGACCACGACACGCGCACCGGATGGCCCACCGGGGCCATCCGGCGTGCGCTTGCGCCTTTTAGGTCGGCCTCTGAAGCTTTGTTGTCCGCGACGTTGTGCCATTTATCAGTAAGTTCCCTTGTTAGATCGACTGTTCAGCTATGTGCAAGTTTATTGCGTCGCTGAGCAGTTTCACTGTCGAATCATCAATTTCCACTTTAAGTGCGTTTTCAAGTTTACCTCTATCGATGCCCCCACTCCGGCGTCCAGCACCAATGTGATCGGCAACCCTGCAAACATACGCACCTCGACCATCTATCCGTCCGGTCGCATCAAATATGATCTTTCCTTCTGGAGTTTTTACTATCCTGAGGAGATCCTGTCGCTCCCGCTTCTCCCGGCAGACCACACAGGTGCGAGTCGGGATGCGCCTGCTTTTCTGACTCATCGCGTCTTCACCTTGCTTCAGTCGCTACCGACGGCGACGGTTCCGGGCACTACTTCCACCCCTACGACCACCGCGGCGACCCGCATCAGTTTCACGGAAGCCAACTATGTCTTCAGCGAATCTGATACCGCCGTCGCTGCTGCCGGAATCGGACTTTGAACCACCATCGACCTGCCAGAGATCGTCCGAGGAAACGTCGAGGACCTGAGCTTCCTCCTCTGCCTTACGTTGCTTTTCCTCGCGCTCAAGAGCTGCGAGTTCTTCTTCAAGAGCCCGTAGCTCGGCATCAGCAGCGGCCTTAGCGGCCTCTTCGTCAATCTCTGGTTCAGCCGTCTCGGTCCCCGCATCGCCAGACGGAACCACCACGTCCGCGGCTGCCTCTACGGCAGGTGCTGATTCAGCCGCTGCGAC
>JAJRZP010000047.1 GCA_024275195.1 Chloroflexota bacterium
GTAGTCCTGTACTTGTTCGTACAGGCGGCTGGACTTGATCTCGGCTACGGATTCATGACCGGCCCCAGCGGGTTCAATATGTCGAATCAGTGGCTGACAAACTTTGATTCGAATGATTCCAGGCTGGGTGCGTATGGTGTCGGAATACTTAACACGGTTCGACTTGTATTCATCGGGCTAATCTTTACGACGATTCTAGGCGTATTTGCTGGCATTGCGCGCCTCTCCGACAACTGGTTAGTTTCACGGCTGGCCACGCTGTATGTCGAGACGATTCGCAATACTCCGCTACTGGTTCAAATCGTAATTTGGTACACGGTCGTGTTTCTGCAACTTCCGCAGATCGCCGACCCAATCAACGTACTCGACAAGGCATATTTATCGAACCGTGCCCTTGCCCTTCCGTATGTCACATCGGAGAGCACATTCATTTATTGGCTTGCTGCGTTGGCGATCGGCGCGGTCGCTGCGGTTGTGCTGCGAAATAGGCTCGTCGCCCGCCAGGACGCAGACGGCAAAAATCGGCATGCGATGCGATGGGCACCAGGATTATTTGTCCTTGTCGCCATCGTTTCGTACTTTGCGACCGGAACACCTTTGAATTCTGATATTCCGACTGTCGAAACTTCGCAGATAGGTCTGATTAGCATTCAGGGTGGGTTACAGGTATCGCCGGAATTCGCTGCGGTGTTGTTCGGACTCGTTATCTATACGGGGGCTTTCGTCACTGAGATCGTCCGATCTGGGATTCAGGCACTACCACGCGGCCAGTCGGAGGCCGCTGCCGCTCTCGGGCTGAGCGGATACCAGCGGATGACTCTGATCATCCTGCCTCAGGCTCTGCGGATAATTATTCCTCCGCTAACCAACCAGTATTTGAACTTGACCAAGAATTCGAGTCTGGCTGTAGCGATTGCTTACCCTGAGATCATCTGGGTGGGAACCACGGTAATCAACAACATTGCTCACGCCGTGCCTATATTCGTGATGCTGTTCGCGACTTATCTGGTCTTGAGTCTGGTTATCTCGGTAGCGATGAACGTGTTGAATAAGCGAGTTCAGTTGGCTGGTAAATAATGACCACGGCTACGACTGAAAAAACTCGACTCACAGTTGCATCTGCACAGAAATGGCTGCGTTCGAATCTGTTCGATGGCGCGATAAACACGGCACTCACCGTCATCACGTCAGTAGTACTCGGGTTCATTGTTTTCGGCACGATTAAATTCGTGTTTGTTGATGCCGATTGGGAAGTGATCGAGGTCAACAAGCGCCTGATTTTTCTGGGTCGTTTCCCGTCGGAGGCAGTGTGGCGAGTATGGCCGCCACTGGCGATGGTTTTCGCGCTTGGCGGGCTGTCGTACGGACTTCTCGCAACCGCGAGCAAACGAGACATCATCTGGCTATCGGTGACCTTCCTGCTAATCATTGGGTTCCTCGCCAAAGGTCAGACCGGAATCCTGTTTGCCGCAGTTTCCGTGCTGGCGATCGCGTTGTACTTGTTCGCTCGTTGGGCGCAGGAACGGCCGATTCTGCAAGCCCGGCTTAAAAAAGTTGTGATCGTCGGGTGGCTATTGCTCATCCCGATTACGGTTGTCTTGATAGCCGCGTTCGGCGGTGTGCGCCCCGCACTGTGGGGCGGACTGATGCTGAA
>JAJRZP010000048.1 GCA_024275195.1 Chloroflexota bacterium
CCGACGCAGAAGCCACTGGCGATTCTTGAACGAATCATGAACGTCCATTCGAATCCGGGCGATCTCGTGATGGACTTTTTTGCCGGATCAGGAACTACCGGCGTGGCAGCGGCTAAAAACAATCGACGGTTCTTGCTTGCGGATTCCAACCCCGAGGCGGTCCAGATAGCTGCACGGCGACTAACCGAGTTCTCACCCGAATGCGTGGGATTCACACCTGAGCCGCAGGTTGTTTAGAGCATCCACCCGGGGAGCGGTCGGAAGGTGACATAGGGCCTTCGGCGTTCTACAGATCGCCGATCAACGCCCTCGAAATTACAAGTCGCTGAATCTCCGAAGTGCCTTCGTATATTTCAGTCACGCGCTGATCGCGGTAGATTCGTTCAACCGCTGAAGGCTTGAAGTAGCCGACGCCACCGTGGATTTGGAGTGCCTTGCTGGCGATCCGGCCTGCCGCCTCAGATGCGTATAGCTTCGCCATAGCCGATTCCTTGGAGTGGGGCAGACCTTCGTCATACAGGGCGGCAGCGCGATAGGTGAGCAGGCGGGCAGCATCCAACTCCACCGCCATGTCGGCCAGCATGAACTGAATCGCCTGCCGGGTGGCGATGGGCTTGCCGAACGTTATACGCTGCTTCGAATACGACAGTGCTGCGTCGAGCGCACCTTTCGCCAACCCGAGGCACTGTGCTGCAATCATTATCCGACTTGAATCGAGGATTTTCAGGGCGAGCTTGTAGCCCTCGCCCTCCTTGCCGAGTCGGTTGGCAACCGGGATGCGACAGTTGTCGAATACGAGTTCGGCCGTAGCGCAGCCCTTCATGCCCATCTTGCCATGTTGTGGATTAATCGTGAATCCCGGTGTGCCTTTCTCGACGACCACAGCCGTCACGCCTCGGTGTGCTGCCTCTTTGTTGTGGTTCGTGAAGACCGAGAACACATCGGCAACCGCACCGTTTGTACAGAACAGCTTGGATCCGTTCAGGACGTATTCATCGCCATCACGTCGAAGCGAAGTCTCAAGTGCCAGAGCGTCAGAGCCGGTACCGGGCTCAGTGAGGGCGAATGCTGCGATCTTCTCGCCTGATGCCAGAGACGGCAGCCAGCGGTTTCGTTGTTCATCGGAACCGCCGTGGTAGATCGTTTGAGAACCCAGCGAAACATGTGTGATGAGCACTGTACTGGTCGAGCCGCAGGCTGCTCCAACTTCTTCGAGTACCACCATGAAGTCTCTGTACTCGCCACCAGATCCGCCGAACTCCTCGGGAACGGTCATCCCGGTTATGCCCAGTTCGGCGAGACCCCGAAACTGGTCGATAGGGAATTCTTCATTTTCGTCGACCTCATCCGCACGAGACGCCAACTTTTCAGCCGCGAACTCTCGAACGGTGGTGGCCAACATCGTTTGCTGTTCGTTGTAGAACGGCTGCATCTTTGAATAATCCTGAGGCTGCTGTCACTGTCGGCACGTGCCAGCCGTGAAGTCGCTGGTCGGTCGATAAAAGGTAAAGATACACTGGCGCGGATTTTTTCGATCTTCAGGCAGTGTCATATTCGTCCATAGATCGGAAAGGGATAACGATAAACTTCGCGCTTGAAATCGCCCACAATGCGAACCATATTTTCAGTTGTGTGATGGAGTTGCTTGATCGGAAGAACAATTGCGAATACTTGGTATTGATCCCGGACTCACCAGCACCGGTTACGGCCTGATTGACGTCACCGGTCGAGATTTCAAGGCGGTCGAGGGTGGAGTGGTTCGAACAAAATCAGACCAACCGATGGAACAGCGACTGTTCTCGATCTACTCTGTCATTCGCGATGTGATTCAGGAGTTCACACCCGACGAAGTCGCAGTCGAAGACCTCCACTCCAGATTCGCTAAAACAGCTTTGCTTCTCGGGCATGCCCGCGGTGTCGCAGTCATGGCAGCCGGTGAAGCCGGTCTACCAGTATTCAACTACCAGCCAACCCGAGCGAAGAACCTTGTAACCGGGTCGGGAAGGGCTGACAAAGAGCAGATGAAACAGGCGATCTCAATGCATCTTGGTACTCCAGACGCTGCAAAGAACGAACATGTTGCCGATGCCTTTTCGATCGCCATTGCTCATGCCGTTATGTCGGGCAGTTCGGCGGTCGCAGCAATCGAAGCGGCTAAGTAAACTCAGGCAATCATGATCAGCTACATCACAGGAACCATAAGAAGCCTCACCCGAGAGCCGGGCCGTGCAGTGGTAATCGCGGGCGGGGTTGGCTACGAAATCAGCCTGCCGACATACGTCTATCAATCGCTGGCCAACGACGGTATCCGAGAAGGTTCCGAAGTTGAACTCGAGATCTACTATCACGTCACCGAGCGTCAGCCAAAGCCGATGTTGGTCGGATTCAGGCATCCAAGCGAGAAGCAGTTTTTCGAACAGTTGATCCAGGTCGAGGGAATTGGCCCGGCAAAGGCCGCAGCCGCACTGGTCTTCCCGGTTTCGACGATAGCCTCAGCCATAGAAACTGAGGATCTCGGCTCGCTTCAACGCTTGCCGGGCATCGGCAGCCGCGCCGCACAGAAGATTGTCGCGACCCTGCGTGGCAAGGTGGCGGCGACAGCCCTGTTGCAGGACGCTGGTATTTCTGAGCAGGGACAAACGGCACCAATTTCAGACGCACGTTCCGAAGCCGTCGAGGCGTTGGTCACTCTTGGCTATCGCCCGACCGAGGCGCAGGATAAGGTCGAGGATGCGATCCGTCGCACCCCGGAAGTTTTGGACGACCTGCAGGAACTGATGCGAGAAGTGTTCAAGGCGCAAGTTTCGACGCAGGACCAGGCAGGCTAAGTTCGAATGTTGTCTCGCGATGGCAATAGACGTGTGCAATCGATGGAGCGAGTGAGTGGCTTCTGGCCCAGATGAAAATGGACGTGAGCGGATTGTGCAGGCGACAAGCCCTGTAAATGACGCTGAGAAAATCGCTGGTGAGCAGGCGCTAGAAGAGCGCGCTCAAGAATTAGGTTCGCAGGTCGAGGCCGCGCCAGCCTCGATGGTAAAAGACCTGCGTCCACGTCGGTTTCAGGAATACGTCGGACAACGCGCCGTTGTCGACAGCATCTCCATCGCCGTGATCGCAGCAAGAAAACGCGGCGACACACTCGACCACGCACTGTTCCACGGTCCGCCCGGTCTCGGTAAAACCACGATAGCGCACATCATTGCCCGTGAGCTCGACTCCCAGTTGGTTCACACTTCAGGGCCGGCACTTGAACGGCCGGCCGATGTCGTTGGGCTGCTATCGAATCTGAAAGTCGGCGACGTCCTGTTTATAGATGAGATCCATCGTCTGTCACACGCTGTTGAAGAGTATCTCTACTCGGCGATGGAGGACTTTCGTGTCGACTTCATGACCGGTTCTGGAGCGTTTGCGAAGAGCATCAACCTGCCGTTGCAGCCGTTCACGCTGATCGGCTCAACGACACGTGCCGGCATGTTGAGCGCGCCGCTGCGTGAGAGATTTGGTCTTGCCTATCACCTCGATTTCTATTCGACAGAAGAGCTTGCGCAGGTGGTGACCAGATCCGCCATGATTCTCGAGGTCGATATCGATGCCACCGGTGCTCATGAGATCGCCCGGCGCTCACGAGGCACACCGCGTATCTCAAATCGATTGCTTCGACGAGTTCGGGACTTCGCAGAAGTCAGGAACTCTGGAACGATCTCTGACGCAGTTGCTTCGGAAGCCATGGAGATCGAGGGTGTCGATGCACTCGGATTGGATCGGCTCGATCGTTTGTACCTGACGACCCTTTCAAAGAACTATCAGGGTGGTCCCGCAGGGATTCAGGCACTTGCAGCGACGATAAACGAGGACCAGCAGACACTCGAAGATGTCGTCGAGCCGTTCTTGCTGAAGATCGGATTCATCGTGCGAACACCCCAGGGACGCCGCACAACTCCCGAGGGATTTGAGCACATTGGACTTCCACCGAGACTCGATGGTCCGGCAGGGCAGGGGACACTTCTGTAGTGACGTGCATTTGGCCGTCGAGAACTAGGTCGAAGTTCCTTCGGCCGCCTGAGTCGCCTGCTGAATCAACTCATCAGGTATGTCATCAAACGACGCATAGTTCATCGAGTACAGGCGTGAGTAAAGCCCACCCAGTTCCATCAACTCGTCGTGGTTGCCCATCTCGATGATCTCGCCGTCCTGCAAGACGATAATCCTGTCTGCCCCACGGATCGTTGCCAGACGATGGGCGATGACCATGCCCGTCCGTCCCTCCATCAGGCGCTGTAGAGCCTGTTGGATAAGCATCTCGGTATAGGAATCGATGCTTGCAGTCGCCTCGTCGAGGACGAGAATCTTCGCATCAGCAACGATAGCCCTGGCGAACGAAATCAACTGGCGTTGCCCGAGTGAAAGATTTCCGCCACGCTGCTCAAGCTCGGTTTCGTAGCCTTCTGGCAGTTTCATGATGAACTCATGTGCCCCGACCGCCTGAGCTGCGGCTACGATATCTTCACGAGTCGCATCGTCTTTCGCATACTTGATGTTTTCGAAGATTGTGCCCGAGAACAAAAACGGTTCCTGAAGCACCATCGAGACGTGCCTTCCGAGTGAATCCTGTGTGACATCTCGAACGTCATAACCCCCGACTTTCACTGACCCTTCCCAGATATCGTAAAAGCGGTGGACAAGCGCCGTTGTCGACGTTTTACCTGAACCAGTTGGACCAACCAGAGCAACGGTTTCACCGGGCTTCACTTCGAAATTAATGTTCTTCAGAATCGGCTGGTTTGGAAGATACCCGAACGTTACATTCTCGAATTTGATCGAACCGTCAATCTCATCAGGGTCGATAGCATTGGGTTTGTCAGCGATATCTACCGGTACGTCGATCACCTCGAAAATTCGTTCACCAGATGCCATCGCCCTTTGAAGAACGTTGTAGTGCATCGTGAGTGCGCGAATCGGGTCAAAGAATCGTTGCACGAACAGCACGAAGGCGACCATGACTCCGACCTCGATGGTTCCGCCGAGTACGAAGAAACCACCCATGATCACGATGATTGCCATCGCCGCCCCGGTAAGGGTGTCCACGATTGGCAGCATCATCACGCCGAACTTAGAAGCCCGGTTCGCGGCTTTCAAATTGTCAGTGGCGCGTATATCGAACAGGTCGTAGTTGACGTACTCACGTGACATGCCCTGCACAGCCCTGATTCCATTGATGTTCTCAGCAAGTGCCCCGCTGACAATCGATGAAGTAACCCTTGCTCGCAAGAACGATCGACGAGCATAGGGTAGCCAGATGATTCGGATAATGAAAAGCGTAGGCAGCACGGCAAGTGTCATCAGGCCAAGCCGCCAATCGAGCCAGATCATTGCTCCGATAATCCCAATCAACAACACGAGATCACCGAGCGCAAATACAGCGGTCTGAAGAAATTCCTGAAGGGCGGCAACATCACCCTGCAGGCGTGACATGAGCTTGCCGATTTCAGTTTTGTCCATGAACGAAAGTGAAATTCGTTGTAGATGCGAGTACATGGCACGTCGCATATCTATGAGGATGCGCTCTGCGACTCGCCCGACTATCAGTTCTTGCAGGTAGTTGGCAACAAAGTTAAAACCGATGGCGATCAGGAAGGCGATGACCATTACTGCCAGCTTTGAACGGTCGCCCGCGCCCTCTTTCAACGCGTCGTCATATACGTTTCGAACTATCAGGGGAATGGCGATCGACGTAATTGTGAAGACGAGCACCGCGGTGATGGCCACCCACAGCAACGCCTTGTAAGCCATTACGTACTTGAGAAAGCGTCCAACCACCTGGCCGCTGAACGCGTTTCCGAACACTTCCTCATCCTGGGTCGGCCCCAGTTTTATGGAAGCCTTGGGTGGAATTTCGTGACTGCGCTCGTGAACGTCTCTCGTTGCCATTACGACCCCCCTCCGTCGTTGTCACGTCCTTCGCTCTCACGATGGGCGGAATCGAACTCGGTTGGGCGAATTTGTAGCTCGTACAGGTCGTTGTAGTGACCACCCAGTGCGAGTAGCTCTTCGTGGGTTCCGCGCTCGACAATATTGCCC
Source organism: Chloroflexota bacterium (assembly GCA_024275195.1). Lineage (GTDB taxonomy): Bacteria > Chloroflexota > Dehalococcoidia > Lucifugimonadales > Lucifugimonadaceae > Lucifugimonas. The sequence continues at coordinate 6,079 of JAJRZP010000048.1, forward strand.
TGCTCAATGAACAGGATTTCGTCGGCATGCATCAACGAGCTAAGCCGGTGCGAAATAATAATTGTCGCTCGGTCTTTAGTGAGGTCTGTCAGCGCGGCGCGAATGCGCTGCTCGGTTGCGGCATCGATCGACGCAGTCGAGTCGTCGAATACGATCAGCTTTGGCTTGAGCATGATCGATCTTGCGATCGAGAGTCGCTGGCGTTGTCCGCCCGAAAGCGATACGCCGCGCTCCCCAACCAGAGTGTTGTAGCCACTTGGCAACCGTTCAATGTAGTCGCCAAGCTGGGCGTATTTTGACGCCAGTTCGATACGGTCGTCCGGAGCCCACGGATCGCCGTAAGCGACGTTGTGCTCAACCGAGGCGGTGAACAGGAAAGTGTCTTGCTCGACGACACCGACAGCCTTCCTCAGCGAGTCGAGGGTGACATCGCGGAGATCCTGACCATCGATTGTTATGTATCCCTCGATGGGGTCGTAAAAACGTGGTACCAGATGCGCTATTGTGGATTTCCCGCTTCCGGGAGGACCCACGATCCCGATAGTGTGGCCCGGCTCAACTTTGAACGAGACGCCATTCAGCGTGTGTTCACCTTCATAACCGAAACTCACATTGTGAAACTCTAGGGTTCCCTTACTGATTACGAGATCTTTTGCGTCGGGCTTGTCCTGAATCTCAGGAACGAGGTCGAGGACAGCAAAAAGTCGGCCACCGGTGGCTGACCCCCGGGCATACCCGTTGATCATCATTCCGATCTGACGAACTGGCTGAAGCAAAATACTCATGAAAGCCAGAAACTGGGTTAACTCGCCGGGCGAAAGTTCGCCGTCTATCACCTTCAGTCCTCCGACCCACAGCACAGCGGCCATGGCAAGCATGAAGGCGACACCCATCAACGATATATTCGATGCGCGTATACCGACCTGAATGTTGGCAAGCGCAAGCGTTTCGTTGGATGCCTCGTCGAACTTTTTCATCTCGTGGTCTTGAGATGCAAAGGCTCTCACCACCCTGATCCCTCCGAGGTTTTCATCCATAACCTTGGTGAGGGCTGAAAGACGTTCTTGAAGCTGATACCAGTTGGAGCGCAGCTTGAGCCGCGCCGCCGTCGCGCGCCACGCGACAAACGGGACAAAGCTGAGGCTAATCAATCCGAGGGTCAGGTCTTCACTCAACATCAGATACATTCCTGTACCGATGAGAACGATCAAGAATACGGTGCGGAGTAGTGCCGTTTGCACAAACATCCGAACACCTTCGACATCGATGATGCCACGAGTGATGAGATCGCCGGTGTGGACTCCTGCGTGGTAGCTAAATGAAAGCCGCTGTAATTTTTCGTAGTACAGCATCCGTAGTTCGTAGCCGATAGCCTGGCCGATGGATTCGCCCATGTAGTTCTGAATCATCGCGGACAGTCCGCGTCCGACCGACATGATGAACAAAAGTACAGCGATTATTATCAATGCTGTTTTGGCGGGATCAGACCCTTCGCCGAAAACACCTGTTATCTCATCGATCGCACTGACAACCATCCCGTTTGCGATTTCGACATTATTGCCGTCTAAGCTGCGGGCAGCGTCGACGGCGCTTCCGATGAGGATGGGGATCGCCAGTTGGAATCCTGAAGCAAGAAAGATCGTTATCAATCCAGCAAACAGTCGCCACCTGTACTGCAATGCCATGCGCGTGATACGCATGAACACTCCGACCGAGCTTGATCCCTCAACAGGTCGTGATGACGCGCTTCCAGCTTTTCCTACCGGTGCTACATGGCTGTTAGCCGTGACGATCCCTCCATACTTGATTGCCCAGCATGTAAGCATCGCGCAGCAGATTGGCGTGTGCGTATTGATTGCATCACGAATATTCGCGACTGTTCAGAGCAATTCGCGAATCACGGTAAACTCGTCGATGTGACGAAGGCTTGTGCGAGTCGATTCGGGCTATCCTCATTACTGTGCGACCCATCGGTTCACAACCATTATGACTCTCTCAGATCCCGACAACATACTCGCTGGTGCATTCGCCGATCTCGAATCGGGCAGACTCGACAAGTCATTGAGCACCAACGAATCGTCCCAGTTGTCGAAGGCACCTGTTCGAAATGTCTATTCGATCCGCAGAGCAACTCTTGCCGATTCGACAATGCTCGAAAGCATTGAACGAGAAGCCTTTCCCGGAATGACCCCGGTGACTCGGATTGAACGAGATCTGAAACGGCAGAACGGGTTATACCTTGCCGCAGTTCGAGACTGGCATCCTGACGAGCGTGAGCTAGGGCCTCGTTTCGCGATCTCAACTCAGGATGAGAAAGACGATGTTAGCTTCACCGCACGCGTGAAGCGAAATGTCGACCGTTATTTTCTCGACTACGTAAATCGGCCGAAATTACCATACGACTACATCGCAGGCTTCGTCGGATTGTGGTTCGTCCTCGATGAAGCCCACATAGTGATTATCGGATTGCGTAAAGCAGACCGACGAAAAGGAATCGGAGAGTTGCTGCTAATCAGCGCTCTTGAGCAGGCAGTAGAAAACGATTCACGAGTCGTCACACTGGAAGTTCGCGAATCAAACAAGGGTGCTATCGACCTCTATCGTAAGTACGGTTTTCAGGAGGTCGGTCTGCGGCGCAGGTACTATTCGGACAACGGCGAGAATGCTGTGATTATGACGACATCGCCCATTCAGAGCGATGACTACCAGAATCAGTTCAAGAAGCTAATAAAGCTTCACAACGAAAAGTGGGGACGGAGTTCCCGATTGGACAAGCCGGAACCCGAAGCGAAGGATGCACCGGAGAACAACGGCGCAACGGTCGACGGAAATTAGGAACCGCCGGTCGCCATCATGTAGAAGAGCAGGATTACCGCAACTGCAATCGTTAGCTTAACCGACCACGAAACCCACTGCTTCTGAAACGCAGAAAAATGTTCGACTGATCGCCATTTCTTCCCACGCCAGGCCAGCTCATTTCCTTTGATGCCAAGATAGACGCTCGCAGTTCCCATAACTAAAAGCTGGGCGAGTGGTGGTAACAGTGCGGCACCAAACAGAATGGCGGTGTACGGCACGCCTGAGAATAACCCCCACACCGCCGGCATCAGGAACGCGGCCCAGTTCCACTTTTTGATTTCTTCCGGCACTTCGCCATCACGGGTGCCGGATGTGTTCTGGACCGGTGCATCAGGGGAAGCGAACGGATTCTCTTCTGAGATAGTTACGTCGAGCCGGAGGTCTGCGTCGGTACGGGGTTCGGAGCGGCGAGTGTCTGCCGGTTCCCCGGTTCGCGGCGCGACAGGTTTGCCACCGGGTGTCGAGACAGGGTTCAGGTCAGGCCGATATGTACGGGGTGTTGCAGCCGACGGGACCTGTATTTTCGGTTGTGGCTTCGGAGCGATGCGCACAGCATCGTGCATCTCTGATCCACAAACCCAGCAGTAGGTGGAGCGCGTATTGTTCGCACTGCCGCATTTCGCACACGAGTTCAGCCCGTCGGACGGTGCGCCATCGGCTATCAGGCGCTCGCCACAGCGTGTGCAGGCGTACCCACCCTTTTCATTTTTGGTTCCGCAGTGGGCACAAAAGTGATGGTCACCGTCGATATGTTGTTCAGATGTATCTGCCATGTGAGCTTAAGTTTAGAGATGTTCTGACGCTGTGTCGCTGTTGTCTATGAACTGAGGCGTTGTTCTGAGATCACTAAGAGAGGCTTTGACCCGCGCGTTAGAGGTCGGAGACACCGAGATCGAGAGCGTGCAAGAGATCGCCAAGTTCTGCTCGTGTCGATTCATCGATAGGCGGGCTTGGAGGCCTCACGTCGGCTGTTGTTACGAATCCCCGGCGTTTCATGATCTCTTTTCGGACAGCGAGACCAATCCCAGCAGAGTTTTCATAGCGAATCAAAGGTAGCCAACTGTAAAAGATACTCCTCGCTCGCTCGACGTCTCCATTGGAGATATATTTATGGATGGCTACCAGCACTTCGGGATAAGCAAAACCTGTCATCGTTCCAATGGCACCCCGGCGCAACTCCTCGAACAGGAACGCCCCACCGAGACCTCCGAAGATTCCCATAGCCCCACCCGTGACATCGATAACTTTAGTTATCTTCTGAGGAGTTGGCGGGTCTTCGAGTTTGAGGTATCTGGCATGAGGCAAATCGTCGTGGAGTTTGGCAATGAACTCCGGGTCGAGATGAACGCCAGTCTGATCCGGCAGATCCTGAACCACGATCGGGATACCCGTCACTTCTTCCGCTACCGCGTAGTAAGCGTACGTTGAGTCTGGGTTCGGCTTCGCCATTTTAGCCGGTGCAATCATCACGGCAGTTGCCCCGGCCAATTCCGCATCAGTAACTCGGATCGCCAGCGCTCGACTGCTTTCAGCGCTGGCGCCAACGGTCACCGTGAGATCGGTTCCAGCAGCAGTCACCACTGCATCGACTATCGGCCCACGTTCGGCATCTGTTAGTCGGTGAGCTTCCCCCATCACTCCCAGTGCTACCACGCCAGTACATCCTGCGTTTCTTGCTGCATCCACCAGACGCGTGAACGAGGCGATATCAACATCCCCATTCGCGTCGAATGGTGTCGGCAGCATGAAGTGAATTCCGCTTAGATCCCGATCAATTGCCAATTTCGATGCTCCTCATTCAGATACAGCATGCACAGAATCAACGCCTATGGTGACCTCGCCCGTAGCCCGGCGCAAGGTTTGGTTGCATGGATCTGAAATTTCGATTCCCAACAACACAACGTCGATGAGTGCTAAAATCCGTTCTTAGTTATGCATATCTACTCATATACAGACTGCTGTTGTACTGATCGCTGAGCGGGGCCGGGCTATTCAGTGCCGGATTGTGTTCGCCCTGCCTGCAGAAGTCGTGGCAGGGTTTTTTTATTGGAAATTTGTACGAGTATTTACGGATGAGAGAGGATCTGAACGGTGACCACTGGAAGAGTTGATACAAAAAACTGGATTCCGAATCCTGAGAACGCTCACGTACTGAAAATTGATGGTCCAGAGATCGCGAATTTCGAGGATCAAGTTAGGCTTTTCCAATCTGGCGAAAAGGACGAAGTCGAGTTTCTCCGATTCCGACTACGTCAGGGCGTATACGGGCAACGCCAACCCGACCGCCAGATGATCAGGGTGAAACTTCCCTTTGGTGGCTTGACCGCCGATCAGATGGACGTTCTTGGTGAAGTCGCCGAGAAGTACACCCCTCTCAAAAAAGGACACATCACAACTCGGGAGAATGTGCAGTATCACCACGTGCCTCTCGGTGTGACCACCGATCTGCTGCGTGATCTGGGTGATGCCGGTATGTCGACACGAGAAGCATGTGGGAACGTCGTGCGCAACGTCGTTGCGGCGCCATCTGCCGGTGTCTCGAAAGATGAGGTGTTCGATGTAACACCGTACGCCGCTGCCTACGCTCGATACTTCCTTCGCCACCCAACCACACAGAACATGCCTCGAAAGTCGAAGGTTGCGTTTTCCGGTTCTGAAAAAGACGAAGCGATGGTGCTAATGCACGACGTTGGCATGGTTGCTCGAATACGGGACGGTAAGCGCGGATTTAAGATCGTCGTTGGTGGTGGATTGTCCACAAATGCAATGATGGCCCAAACTCTACAAGAGTTCGTTCCGGCAGAAGACCTACTCAAGAACTGTGAAGCTCTGCTTCGCGTGTTCAACCGGCAGGACGAAGAACGAAAAAGCATCGCAAAGGCCCGGATCAAGTTCACTATCGCTCGGCTCGGAATCGATAAGTTCCGAGAGATGGTCGACGAAGAGCTAAAAGGCGATTGGGCTAAAAAAGAGATCGATCTGGAATCGCTGATGTTCGTCGATGACGAGGAGGTTGATGCGCCGACTGTGCCGACCGATGCAACCCCGGAACCGACCGATGATGCCGCTTACGAGAACTGGAAGCGAACCAACGTCGAGGCGCAACGGCAGGATGGCTTCAATCTGGTATATCTCAGGATTGAGCGCGGTGATGTTTACTCCAACCAATGGTCTCAGCTCGCCGATATCGCCCGAAAATTCGCAGGTGGTCGAGCAAGAGTCGACCAGCAGCAAAACCTCGTATATCGCTGGGTTCGCAACGAGTCACTTTTTGGCATGTATCAGGCACTCGGAGCGATCGGGTTCAGTGCAGCCGGCCGAGAGACCATCCGGGACGTGGTAACGTGTCCGGGAACAGACTCCTGCAAACTGGGGATCACTTCTTCGATGGGCCTGAACAAGGCACTCGGCGAGATGCTCGATGGAATGGATGACATCGATCCACTGGTCGAGAAGATGCACATCAAGGCAAGTGGTTGTCCGAATTCCTGTGGCCAACATCACATCGCAAGTATTGGCTTCCACGGCGCAGTGATGAAAGGCCCCGGCGGTCAGATTCCTGCCTATGAACTCTTCCTCGGCGGTCGCTCAAACGAAGAGGCCGGAACGAAAATTGGTGCGCGCGTGAAGGCAAGAATTCCCGCCCGGCGTGCTCCCGAAGCTCTCAAGAAGGTGTTGGACACCTACCTAGCGGAACGAAATGAAGGCGAAGAGTTTGCGGACTTTATCGAGCGATTCGGTGTCGCAAGATTCGAAGAGGAGTTTGGCAAGCTGAAGGCAGAGGTCGGGCCGCTCGATCGTGAGAATATCCAGACCTACATGGACTGGGGCAAGACAGTCGTTTACAAACTGGAACGGGGAGAGGGTGAGTGCGCGGTTTAACCTGCGAAAACTACTTCTGTTGAAATGAGAACGGGCGATCACTCCACTGTGGTCGCCCATTCTCGTTAACGTCAGATGGCGCGTGCCCTACTGCTTATCATCTCTGTCGTCATCAGGTGCTCGGAAGTCGATTATCTTGCCACGGTGCTGCTGTGTTGGCTTCTCGTCGATTCGGCGCCCTCTCCAGTATTTCACCTGTGGTTCGATCTTCTGTGATTTCTTCGTCTCTCCGCTCCGGCCGAACAGTCCTCTCCTCGCTCCCAGATTCCGGGTTCCTGGAGTGCCACTTCGGAACCATAGGACATAACCCGTTATCGCCAGAGCCATCCCCAGGATTGCCAGTGGAATTTTCGCAACTGGTGTAAATGCGGCGACGGCGAGCAACAGTACCCCTCCAATGATCACGTTACCGGGATTGATCTTGATCTTGGCGGCTCGATTCGGTTTTTTTCGCTTCGGTACATTGGGCGAGAACGGCTCGAATGATCGACGCCTGTCCGAAGATCGTGGCCGAGCCGTTGAATCGGTCGTCCCACTCTCAGATTGTTCGAGTATCTTGTCTATTTCGCGTTCGAATTTGGATTTGTCGGGCATTGGTGAATACTACCTAGTAGCGGGAATTCACGTTGCTATACTCAAAATCCCACAGTTGCAATCATCGCGCATCAACACCCTCACCAGTTCCCTACACGAGTCAAAATGCCAGATATCGAGTACGACAATTTTCTCAAGATCTCACTGTTCAAGCTTGGATTGGAATTCCGGCGGTTGGACGCCGATGAGCGAGAAAAAGGAAAAAAGGAGTTTGCGGACTTGATCGGTGATCTCTCCACGAGCGACGCTGTGCGTACTTACAGTACAGTCGGCACCCGCTCGGATGCCGACTTGATGCTTGTGCAGGACTCTCAATCGGTCGACACATTCCACGAAACCGCGAAACGTATCAACCAGACTCTGCTCGGCAGTTACCTTGAGCAGTCGTACTCCTACCTTTCGATCAGGCGCAAGAGTCGGTACAAGCACGGTGGTGGTGCGCCTGAACTCAAAGATGACTACAAGTACATGGTCGTCTATCCGATGACAAAGACTCGGCCCTGGTACGAGAAGTCGATGAAGGAGCGTCAGGAAATGATGAACGATCATTTCCGCGTCGGGAAAAACTATCCGATGGTCAAGATCAACACGTCCTACGCATTTGGACTGGACGATACCGAGTTTGTGCTTAGCTTCGAAATGGACGATCCGTCGGATTTTGTGTCGCTGGTGATGGATCTACGTGAAGTTCCGGCTGCGCAGTACACAGCAACAGAGATTCCGATCTTCACGACAATCCGAATGCCAATAACCGAGGCATTGGACGCGATGGCTTAGATCGTAAGTTGATCTGTCGCAGAGATAAAAAAAGCCCCGGTATTTCACGGAGCTTTTCCATTCATGCAGAACTTCCGATCAGGCGTTCATGCCCGGCTCCGAAGAGTCGTAATCGTAGTCGTAGTTCAACTTGATGAACTCCTGCTGGTCTAGAGGAACCTGATCTTCCGGGAAGATCGCGTTCACAGGGCAGACCGGCTCGCAGGCCGCGCAGTCGATACATTCATCTGGACTGATGAAAAGCTGGTTGTCGCCAGGTTTCGAGTAAATACAGTCGACTGGACATACGTCCACGCACGCACCGTCTTTTACGTCGACACAATCCTTGGCGATGATGTAGGTCATCCGATGAGGCTCCTGAAGTGTTGCGACCAGTTCCTGGCTGGCCAGTATCGTGGCAAATTCACGGCAGAGTATACGTTTCCGCGACCCGCCGTAAACAGGCTGGCAAGCCTATGTTTCCACCGGACATGCCAGCCAACAATCAAACAAAGATCAACTAACGGGTTAGTGTCCGCCGCAGGCGCAACTTTCGCCGCCACCGCCACCGCAGCCTCCGCCGCCGCCACCACCGCAACCTCCACCACCACAGGCACAGCCGGATGAGAAATTGGGGTTAGAGATTACGAAGCCGGAACGCTCGAATCCTTCGACGTAGTCGATACTCGATCCTTCGAGCATCGGGGCGCTTTCTTCATCGATCAGGGCTTTTACATTGCCCTTGATGACAGTGTCGGATTCGGAAGGGGTCTCTTCCAGCCCGAATACATATTCGATGCCACCGTGATCGTCAGTCGCAACAGCGATACGAAGGTACTGACCTTCAGCATCCTGTTCTTTTAGAACTTCGAGCAACTTCGTCGTTGCCGCCTCGGTGAACTCTACAACGGTCGTCGAACTGACCATTTTGTACTCCAGATTGCCTTACGTAAGGTGATTTTGAGTTGTCCTAACTACTTTACGCGCATAATTAGCGAAAAGTACAGGCTTCGAATATGAGGAAGATGTGGGCAAATCTTCACGAGATTAGTACAGCCATTCGTCCCCGGTAAGCGGATTCCGGCGGTATCATTTGTGGCATGATGCGAAATCGCCGGTAATATGACCGGCAGTTTCGGCACCTAGTGGAAACGATTTCTGTCTTCCCCGGAAATGCTCTACTCGAACACATTCATGTTCAGTGTAGACCCAACAACGTCGTTAGGAAAATTGGATTAACCTCGAATGGACGAACTCGACCGAAAGATAATTAGCCTGCTTGAACGGAACGGACGCGCATCCAACGCTCGAATCGCTCGTGACGTTGGTGTAAGCGAAGGCACGGTCCGAAGGCGTTTAAAGCGCCTCATCAGCGAACAGATCATTAACGTGATCGCACTTCCCGACCCTCGGAAGTTGGGATACAACTCCGAAGCCCTCATCGGCGTGCAGGTCGATCCTGACAAAGTAGATGAGGTTGCTACAAAAATGGCAAATCTTGAGCACACTCGTTGGGTTACCGTTACGACAGGAACCTACGATGTGTTCGCATGGGCGACATTGCCCAATGCCGAGGCTCTTGGACGGTTCCTACGTGACGAAGTCGGTGCCATCGATGGTGTGCGTCGCACGGAAACATTCGTGAACCTTCAGGTCATGAAGCGAGAGTTCGGTATTCCTGCCTGAACCACCGCGTATCGATTCGATAACAACGAGATGTCTTTTTCGCAATGAGGCATCTCGTTTTGTTTAACACCCGTAGTTTCTACACCAAATATAATCAATCATCAGCACCTTCGTTTCGGCCGTTTGTAGTCGGAAATCGAGGTCGCTGGCGGGTACTCTGGTAAGTACCAGCCAACGGTTTTCAGTAAGCAACGTCATACGTAACTTTTTGGAGAGAGCAATGCAGCAAACTGCTGTCCACGGAAAACAAGCGAAACCATATTCCCTGTTGGGACCGGTCGAGCCGTCATTATTCGAGCGTCTGGTACCGAAGGCCACTGTCTGGCATAAATCGGCGGCAGTTGTAGCCGGTGTCCTTCTTGTTGCGTTGCTCGCACAGATCCGTTTCTTCCTCCCGGACAATCCAGTGCCGATCACTTTGCAGGGGTTTGGTGTCCTCATGCTCGGAGGTGTGCTGGGCTGGCGGATGGGGCTTGCCTCTGCTGCTGCCTACTATCTGGTCGGAACGGCCGGACTGCCAGTCTTAGCAAACGGCGGTGCGGGTTGGGAATACGCCATACAGGGTGTAACCGGCGGATACCTGCTTGGATTCATTCTTTCTGCCGGTGTGATCGGGTATCTCTCTCAACGGGGCTGGAACCGTGGGCGGAGTCTGTGGCCGATGCTAATCGGCTCACTGATAATTTACATTCCTGCCCTGATCTGGCTGAGTGTGTTCGACCTGCCGTGGCCCGCAGAAGGCGAGCTATTCTCTGCCGCTCTGTACCCGTTCATTCCTGGCGATGTTTTGAAGCTGATGGCTGCGGCTGCGGTTACTGGCGGCATGTGGCGTCTGGTTGATCGGAGGCGGTAACTCCGCTTCAGTAATTCTCTGGTGCAGTTCATTGAACCGCCAGATTCATCAGTCGAACGAACAGGATTATCACGGTGTACAAGGACACGGATTGCGGTGAACCCCGCGAATCGATGGTTGGCTCGCAAATTACGGTTGCTGGTTGGGTCCACAGAAGGCGCGATCACGGCAACCTGATTTTTATCGATCTTCGAGACCGAAGCGGGCTTCTGCAGGTTGTGTTCAATCCCGAGCACGGCGAAAAAGCTCACGATCTTGCACAGAGCCTGAGATCGGAATGGGTGGTACAACTCACCGGCAAAGTGGTTGCGCGACTTTCTGGGGCCGAGAATCCTGATTTACCGACCGGTGGAGTGGAGCTTTCAGTCACTGATCTGGTAATTCTGAACCGCTCGATTACACCTCCATTTGAAATTTCGGACGACGTTGAGGTCGATGCCAACACCCGGTTGAAGTACCGGTTCATGGATCTACGCCGACCGCGTATGCAGGAACTCCTGAAGCTCCGCCATAAGGTAACTCACACAATGTGGAACTACCTGACAGAACAGGGCTTCACGCAAGTTGAGACGCCGATCCTCATCAAAAGCACGCCCGAGGGTGCGCGCGACTATGTGGTTCCAAGCCGAGTGCATCCAGGTGATTTTTATGCGCTGCCGCAATCGCCCCAGCAACTGAAACAATTGCTGATGGTCTCCGGGGTCGAACGGTATTTCCAGATAGCGCGTTGTTTCCGTGACGAAGACCTGCGAGCCGATCGCCAGCCCGAACATACCCAGCTCGATTTCGAGATGTCGTTCGTTCATCAGGACGATGTCATGGAGGTCGTCGAAGATCTATACACGCTCATCGCGACAGAGACGGTTCCAGAAACAACGGTTTCAGGCCCATTTCCGCGCCTGACGTACGCCGAGTCCATGGAGCGGTTCGGCACAGACAAGCCCGATATCAGGTTCGGACTGGAACTGACAACAATCACCGACACCGCAGCGAGTTCTGAAGCTCGGGTATTTCAGGCCGTCGCGTCGTCCGGTGGTTCGATTCGAGGATTCGTCGCCCCGGAGTGTGGTAATTACGGTCGGCGTCAGACGGACGACCTGACGGAGTATGCGAAGTCGAGCGGTGCACAGGGTCTGGTCTTTATCGCAATCGATGAAAGCGCACCCTCGATTGATGCGCTCGAAGACGAACACGTCAAATCACCATTGAAGAAATTCCTTTCACTCGACGTAATCAAGAAGATTGCGACTGAGATGGGTGCAGAACCGGGCGATCTTATGCTGATCGTTGCCGGTACCGAGAAGCTGGTGAACACAGTTCTCTCGAATCTGCGGAGTGAGATGGCGAGACGATTGGATCTGGTAGATTCGAAAGAGCTTGCGTTTGTGTGGGTTTACGATTTTCCGTTGTTCGAATGGGATGAAGAGCTTAAAAAATACGAACCAGCGCACCATGTATTCTCTTCGCCGAAAGCTGAACACATGGATTTCCTCGACACCGACCCGGGCAAGGTGATTGGCACGTTGTGGGACCTCGTCTGCAACGGATCAGAGATGGGGTCGGGAAGCATTCGGATTCACGACAAGGATCTCCAGACAAAACTATTCAATATCATCGGATACACCGAAGACCAGATTAGCGAACGGTTCGGGCAGCTTCTTACGGCGTTTACATATGGCGCTCCACCGCACGGCGGGATGGGACTTGGTCTGGATCGACTGGTCGCCATACTGGCCGGAGAAGACGCAATTCGTGAAGTGATCGCCTTCCCCAAAACCCAATCGGCGTTCGATCCGCTGTTTGAAGCACCTTCACGTATTGAACAGCAGCAACTTGATGAACTGCACATTCGGGTCGTAATGCCAAAAACCTAGCATCACGCATACGTGTAGATGCTCTGAAATTTAGAAGCCAGAAAACTCGACCCTGAGTTACACTTATCGGTAATCAACGAGCGCCTCGTGGCGCTCGTTTAATGCATGGATCTACCGTGCTGCTCCTTTATAAAGAGCTATCTGACCAACTGATTGTTTCGGAGAACGCGTTGAAAGTTACTCGCGACGATGGAGAAAATCGTCAGGCTATTCTTCACATCGAGGTAGAAGAAGATCGCGTGGAGAAGCATCTCCAGCGTGCTCACCAGAAAGTTTCGGCGCGCGTTAATATTCCCGGCTTCCGCAAAGGTAAGGCTCCTCGCAGAATTGTCGAGCAGTTCGTAGGTCGTGACTATCTTCTCGATGAAGCGATGGAAACTCTGGTTCCCGAGGCAGTCGGGGTTGCAGTAGAAGAGTCGGATATCGAATCGACTCACACTCCACCACGTGTGAATGTGATCGAACGGGATCCGATCGTCAAAATTGACGCAACGGTCGCACTTCCACCCATTGCCAAACTTGGCGACTACAAGAAACTCAGCTTCGACGATCAAATTGAATCGGTAAGTGAAGAACAGATCACCGAGCAGTTGACTCAGATCCAGGAATCGAAGGCAACATGGGAGCCAGTGAAACGGGCTGCCAAGTTCGGAGACCTACTGACGATTACGTCCCAGGGTCTGGTTGAAGGTAAAGATTTTGCCAGTGTCGACGGTAGCGAATTCCTGATTGAAGCCGGAAGTATGAATCCTGTACCGGGGTTTGCCGAGAAGCTCAAAGGGATGAAAGCCGGCGATTCGAAGGAATTCGAGATCGAAATTCCTGCCGATTATCCGAACGAAGAATTTGCCAATAAAACTGCGAATTTCACCATTGAAGTTTCAGAGGTTAAAAAGAAAGAGTTGCCAAAACTGACGGATGCGCTGGCAGCCTCCCTCGGCGAAGATTTCAAGACTCTCGCGGAATTACGTGCTCGAATTAGCGATAATCTCGAAGCGCAGGCCAAAGACGGTTTGCGAAGATCGCTAGAGGAAAAAATAGTTGATGCACTGGTCGAGGGAGCCGAGTTCGAAGTTTCGCCGATGACCATCGAACACGAAGCCGAGCACGTGCTGGAGGATCAACAGCGACAGTTGGCCCAGTACAATATTGATTTCCAGCAGTACATTCAGGGAATTGGGAAATCATCTGAGGAAATGGTTGCCGAGGCGAAGGATTCAGCCGAATTGCGACTCAAGCGGATGCTCGTTATCGATACTCTTGCAGAAGAGACTGAGGCATCTGTCAGCGATGAAGAAGTCGCTGTCGAAATCGCTCGTATGCAGGAAACCCCGCAGTACGCGAATGAGAATCTTGATACAGACGAGGCGCGTGATGCGGTTCAGCACATACTCCGTCGGCGCACGGCAATCGATCAGGTGATTGAGATAACCCACAAGCCCAAGACAGCGAAGGCCAGGGCAAAAAAGACGACAGAAACGAAGACAGATTCTGCTGCCAGTGCGAAAGCCGGGGCAGCACCCAAAAAGAAACCGGCCAGCTCTGCTGAGGCGAAAAAACCGAGCAAAGCCGCCAAGAGTGACACGAAATAACGGAAACCCTGGGGGCAATTGATATGACATCAGGAACTACAACACCAAACTCATTCGGATTCGGCGGAACAGGTTCGGGACAAGGAAAAGACAGCCCGTTACTACAGTTGCCAGAGAGCATCGTTCCGATGGTGATCGAGACCGGTGCCCGAGGAGAACGGGCATACGACATCTACTCGCTGCTGTTGAAAGAGCGAATTGTTTTTCTCGGAACGCCAATCAACGCTCAGGTAGCGAACCTGATCGTCGCTCAGCTACTTTTTCTGGCGAGGGAAGATCCTGACAAAGACATCAACCTTTACATCAACTCACCCGGCGGTGAGGTGTACTCGGGGATGGCGATTTACGACACGATGCAGTTCGTTCCATGCGACGTTGCAACGTTCTCAGTTGGTCTCTGCGCAAGCATGGGCACCGTGTTGCTGACCGCGGGAACTGCGGGCAAGCGTTACACGATGCCGAACTCGACAATCCACATGCACCAGCCGCTGAGCGGCACTCAGGGTCAGGCATCGGATATTGAGATTCACGCACGTGAGACCTTGAGGATTCAGGACCGTTTGCGCCAGATCATCGCTGACCATACGGGTCAATCTTATGAGCGCATTGCGCGAGACTCTGATCGAGATTTCTGGTTGAATGCAGAGCAGGCGGCTGAGTATGGACTTGTAGATGAAGTACTGAAACCCGAGTCTCGGACATCTGAGTAGAGCCTTTTCGGTCACTTAGTTAAGCGGTAAAATCGAAAGCACGATAGGCACTCAATACATGACGACTGATCAGACAAACGGCGGTGGCAGTGACGGTACATCTACCGGAGAGGCCTACTCGTGTTCGTTTTGCGGAAAGCCTCAGGAAAGCGTCCGAAGGCTGATTGCAGGACCCTCGAAGATATTCATCTGCAACGAATGTGTTGGCAGGTGCCAGCAGATCATCACCGATGATCAGCCAATTGTTAAGCCTCACACGAAGCCGACTACGCCACGCGAGATGTTCGAATTGCTCAATGAGTATGTCATCGGGCAGGAGCGAGCCAAGCGCGTGATTTCGGTGGGCGTATATAACCACTACAAACGCATCTGGTTCGGCACTGAAGATCCGGATGTGGAACTCCAGAAGACCAACGTGATGCTTGTCGGGCCTACCGGTTGCGGAAAGACCCACCTCGCTCAGACGCTTGCTCGTATTCTGGATGTCCCCTTTGCTATCACCGATGCAACTTCGCTCACCGAGGCTGGTTATGTTGGTGAGGATGTTGAGAACATCCTACTTCGCCTGATTCAGGATGCTGAGTTCGATATCGCACGAGCTGAGCAGGGCATTATCTACATCGACGAAATCGACAAGATCGCGCGCAAATCCGCAAATCCGTCCATCACGCGTGACGTGTCAGGCGAGGGTGTGCAACAGGCGCTACTGAAGATTCTTGAAGGTGCAGTTGTGAACGTTCCGCCACAGGGCGGTCGTAAGCACCCGCATCAGGAATTCCTGCAGATCGACACGTCGAACATCATGTTTATTCTCGGTGGCGCATTCGACGGTCTCGGCGAGATCATCAAAGGTCGGCAGACGAAGGATGCGACTTCGATCGGATTCAACTCCATCGGCAAAGGCCACGGTGAAGAGGCGGCAGACTTCACGGCAGTTGAGCCCGGTGATCTACTGCATTTCGGCTTCATTCCCGAATTCATCGGTCGAGTGCCGCTGGTTGTCGGTCTTGCCGATCTCAGTCACGACGAACTGATACAGGTTCTGACCGAGCCTAAGAATGCACTGGTACGTCAATACGAGGCGCTGTTCAAGATGGATGGCGTCGAACTCGAATTCGATAAGGCCGCACTGGATGCAACTGCGCGGTTGTCGAAGGATCGCAAGGCCGGTGCACGTGGGCTTCGTTCGATAGTCGAAGAGCTTCTTGTAGATGTGATGTACGAACTGCCGTCGATGGATAGCGTTGCGAAGTGCATCATCAGCGAAAAGACAGTGACCGACAATGCGTGGCCGCAGCTTCTGGACGAAGAAGGCAATCGCGTGGATGGCGACCTGCCAGAAGGCAAGCACAAGGCTGCAGCCTGAACAGGGCTTCTAAACTGTGAATGTAAAAGCCTTGGCGACTCGCCGGGGCTTTTTAGTGTGGGCAATTCTGATGCCCGGCTACTGCCGATTCGACCTCTTCCGTGAGGTCGGTGATTTCGCCTGTACCCGCTGGGTCGATGCGGCCTGCCGCCACTGCGCGCAGAGTTTCGATCAATAGCGGCCGCTCCCTGAGCAACCCCGCTTCGCGTATCGCTTTGAAAAGCGGAAGTTCTTCACCATGGTCGCTTTTAAGCGATTCGAAATCAATCCCTCTGATTTCGTTCCAGAGTGAGTCGAATTCAGCGCCTCGTACCGAAAACTTTGCCGTAGCCAGCACCGGCCCCTCATCGACATCCTCCGTCGATACGTGGATCATCGCTCCGGTCTCGTCCATGCCTTCGCTGATCACGTCCCACACGGCCTGCTGCCACATACCGATAGTCCCGCCGGGCAGGGCAGGGTGGAGATTCAGGGTGAGGTACTCAGAGCAAAGGAGCGGGGCGATCAGCATGTAACCCGCGTGTACTGCGATATCTGCGTCGTACGGGCGTAGCAGCTCGATCACAGCCAGATCAAAATCCTCTCGCAAGATAGCCCACGGCTTGTTATTACGGGATCGCCTGAAATCCCGGGATGAGAGAGTGACGAGTGGGATGCCACGGGATTCGACAAGTGCAAGAAATTTATCGGTTCGTTTCGTCTGACCTTTGACCCGGTTGGCGAAGACGAACGCCAGTTCTGCCGGAAGTTCACCTGATTCGATGGCTTCAAGTGTCGAGTTCAGCAAACCGTAGGAGCCTTCACCTCGACCAGTCGAAAACCATCCGATTTTCAATTTGTCCGTACTGCCTGTAGAGACATTCAAAGTCACTGGCTAAGCGTCCTCATCGTTAGCGTCGTCATGATCCTCTGGGGCGGGTACGAGATTCATCTGCTCGGCAAAATTTGCCTGCAACCGGGTGATTTTAAGTTCCGATGAAGAGAGTATCTCGTTGCATCTGGTTGCCAGCTTCATTCCCGATTCGAAAAGCTTCGTTGCTTCGTCAAGTGACAACCCACCGGCTTCAAGCTTGCGGACAACATCCTCAAGTTGCGAGAACGAATTCTCGAACGTCTTCGCGGCAGGTTTCGATGGTGATTTTTCGTCTGGGTTTTGTGGCGAGTCGGTCATGCTTGATCCGTAGAGATGTTGTGCAGGTTGATTGTAGTTGTTGGTTGGTGGAGTTTATGATTGCCGGGCCATCGAGGGACAGAAAAATTCTAAGGCTCGACGATGTTGTTGGATTCCACAACTTCATCGACGGTTGTCTCAACCGAGCCGTCAGCGAAAGTGACACCAAGCCTGTCGCCAACTGCGAACTGTCGAGCGCTCGTCGCAGCCGTACCGTCGGCGATACGAGTGATTGTGTAGCCCCGACCGAGTATTTTCGCCGGACCTAGCGCATTCAGAGACGCTTCGACTGTTGCCAACCGCTGCCTTGACGACTCGACGAGTCGTTGTCCGGCAAGGCGGGCCCTGGCAAGCAGATCATCTATGCGTTGTCGCGGTAACGCTGTGTCTGGGATTTTCAGATTTAGACGATCCACCGCCATTTCTAACTGGAACCTGCTGTCACCAATGCTACGGCTGACTATTTCATCGATACGCGCTGCAAACCCAGCCACGTATCCACTCAGGTCTCGGGTGTCAGGAGCGACGATTTCGGCGGCGGCTGATGGTGTAGGGGCACGTCGGTCGGCGACATAGTCGGCAATCGTTGTATCGGTTTCGTGGCCAATGGCACTTATTATGGGAACGTTGCTGGCGAATATGGCGCGGGCGACACTTTCTTCATTGAACGCCCACAGATCCTCGAGCGAGCCACCACCACGGGCAACGATGGCGACATCGATATCTTCGAGTGCATTGAGCGCCTGAAATGCCTGAATGATCTCGGGGGCTGCTTTCTCACCCTGAACCGATGTTGGAATCAATACGATCTCGGCAAGCGGGTATCTTCGTGTGAGGACATTCAAGATGTCTTGAATCACTGCCCCGGTTGGCGATGTGACGACCGCGATTCGGGCGGGTAGTTCTGGAAGCGCGCGTTTGCGGGCGCGCTCGAACAGACCTTCAGACTCAAGACGTTTTCGCATCTCTTCGTACGCTTGTTGAAGGGCTCCGACGCCATCGGGCTCTACCCGATCGACATAGAACTGGAGATCGCCACGTGCCGTGTATATCGAGATCTTCCCATGGCATATCACCTGGGCTCCGTCTGTTAGAAACTGCCCACCTCGCCCCGATCTGAACATCACGCAACGAAGCACCGATTGTTCATCGCGCATGGCGAAGTAGTGATGGCCGGACGACGGATTTCGGTAACCTGAGACCTCACCGACTACTGTCAGATCGGCAAGCCGTGGATCTGCTTCAAGGCTGGACTTCAGGTAGTCAGCAACGGCGCTAACGGTGTATGCCGTCTGCCGTCCTGATTGTTCTTCGCCTGAATCGTACTCACCAGTCATCAGCGCATTTTTCCACAACTGCGCGGTAGCTACCAGCACGGGCGACACTAAAACGGTGTCAAAGCTCAGGATCCGTAGCTGATTGTTAGTCTGCTCGGCCGGTGTACTCACCGGATGTCGAGTTGACGACGATTTTATCGCCAGTCGAGACGAATAAGGGAACCTGGAGCACGAGCCCGGTGGTGGTGGTGGCGGGCTTGGTCGCACCACTCTGAGTGTCGCCGCGTAGCCCGACTTCAGTTTCGCCAATCTCGAGAGTCACAGAGGGGGCTACTTCGACTGATAGCGGCACACCCTGATACATCATCACTTCGATCGTATCCCCCTCGGCTATGTACTTCAGGGAATCGCCCAGGATTTCTTCGGCAATCGCAAATTGCTCGAATGTCACGGTGTCCATGAAGTGGTGCATGTCGCCATCGGGGTACAGATACTGCACGGTTGGCGTATCGACTTCGGCCCGGGTCAATTTCTGATTGCCCTGAAGCTTCCGTTCGTAAACGTTGCCCGACTTTACCTGCCGAACCTTCAGCGTGAGGGTAGGGGGTGCCTTGGGTGCCTGACGATGCTGCCAGTCCAGGATCTGATACACCTCATCATCGAGGATGATGGTCATATTTCGACGGATTTCACCTGAAGATATTGTCATCGCGGTTCCGCAAGTTCCCTAGTGCCTGTTGTTACTCGAATTCGCTAACAAATATACGGTATAGATCGGCTTTAGAAAGCCATTTTAGCCGCATGGCTCAATACGCGGGCTTTGTCGTTTTCAAGGACAACGACATCCTCGATCCGAACGCCGCCCCAACCGGAGATGTATATGCCCGGCTCAATTGTGAACGGCATGCCGTTCTCCAGTTTGCCCTTAGCGTTCGGCCCAACCCCGGGATTCTCGTGAACTTCCAGGCCGAGGCCGTGCCCGAGGCTATGTCCGAAATCGTTCTCATGGCCTGCCTCGGAGATCACCTTCCGAGCAATGGCGTCGCACTCTTCTCCCGTCATACCCGAACTCACCATGTCTATTGCCGCAAGTTGCGCGGTAAGGACAATGTCGTAGACCCGCTTCATTTCGTCGTCAGCCTTGCCGAGAACCACGGTACGTGTCAGGTCTGAGCAGTAGCCTTGATATCGGGCGCCACAGTCAAAAACGATCGTTTGTCCTTCAACGAGCTTGCTGTCACTTGTGGCGTGGTGGGGACGGGCTGCGTTGGGGCCGATGGCCACGATAGTTTCGAACGAAATTGATTCCGCACCTCGTTCCCGTACTGCTTTTTCAAATATCCATGCGGCTTCTTTTTCGGTCATGCCTACTACGAGTTGGGATGCAGTTTCTTCGAATGCCTGATCGCCAATGTCAATCGCTCGCTGAAGGAGCGCAAGCTCTTCCGGATCCTTGTACGCCCGGAGATCAACACCGATACCAGTTGTTGGTTTCAGTTCGGCGGTGGCGTCATTTTCTTTCAAAGCTTTCTTAAAGCGCTCGAGAGTGCCGACCGTCATATCGTCAGCTTCGAAACCGAGAGTTTTGACATCCAACTCTCTCACCAGTTTTGCGAGCCAGTCAGGTTTTCCACCGATGCGATCAATACGCCAGCCGGGAGCCTGTTGAGCAGCCTGTTCTGTGTACCGGAAATCCGTGCAGATCACTGCCTCGTGCTGGGTCACGAGCAAGTAGCCCGCGCTGCTCACGAGTCCCGAGATGTATCGTCGGTTATCGCCGTTGCTGACGAATAGCGCATCCAGTTCATCCGCGGCCAAACGCTCACGAAGTTTCTGCACACGCGATGGAAAACGAAAATCGCTCAATACGGGGAGGCTCCGTGATTGCTAGTTGCCGACGACCGATGCGAGATAGTCGAGGGCGTAAATGTAACCGGATGGGCCGAACCCTGCCAACTGGCCGACCGCTTTACCGGCGAAGACCGATTCCTGCCGAAATTTTTCGCGGGCATGGATGTTCGAGAGATGTACTTCTATAAAAGGGAGACCTGAGTCGAGAAGAGCATCCAGAATCGAGTATCCAACCTGCGTAAGTGCGCCGGCGTTGAGAATTACGCCATCTGCTTCGGACGATGTCTCCTGAATGAAATCGACTATCGAGCCCTCGTGGTTCGACTGGAAGAATTTAACCGCGACGTTGAGTTCCGATGCTCTGGTAGAGATATCGTCCTGGATGTCGGCCAGCGTTTTCGTGCCGTAAAGCGACGCATCTCGTTTCCCGAGATTGTTCAGGTTGGGTCCGTTTATAACAAGAATCGTTGCTGGCAAGTTCGGCTCCCGACGATCAAATTATTCCTCTGGATTGAACGATCAAATCAACCTCGCTCAATTCATGTTCAGTAAGCGTACTACGGAGTGCCAGTGGATTTCTGCACGTCGGGTGTATCTGACCTGTCAGACTTTTTCGTTTTACCTGCCCTCGGATGCGCCCCTAGATAGACCTTGCGTGCCTGTTCGGCCGACACGTGCGTGTATATCTGAGTTGTTGCCGGGCTGCTATGCCCGAGGAGATCCTGCACTACCCGGAGATCGGCCCCTCCGTCGAGCAGGTGGGTTGCAAAGCTATGCCGAAGCGAATGGGTGTGAAATTCAGGATCAAGCCCGGCAGCAAGCGCGTATTTCTTGACGATACGTTGAATCGATCTGGTTGAGAGTCGACCACCGGCTTGATTCATCCAAACGGCTGATTCCGACCGGCGATGCGCAAACCCGATTCGTATATCGTGAAGATACTTTTCGAGCCATCGCCGAGCCTGCTTGCCAAATAAAGCGACTCTCGGTTTCGTGCCTTTTCCGACCACACGTACTTCTGCACTGTTCAGATCAATGTCACCCAAATCCATGGCATGCACCTCAGAAACTCGCAAACCTGCTCCGTACAGTAGTTCAAGGAGGGCTCGATCACGGATTCCTGCATTGGTTGCAGTATTCGGCTCGTCGAGGAGCCGGTCGATCTCGAAGCTTGAGGCTACAGAGGGCAGCCTTTTTTCTTTTCTTGGACCCGTCACGAGGTCGGTTTGATCGAGTTCGATCACCCCTGAGTGTCGTAGAAACCTGAAGAACGACTTAAGGGCAGAGAGTTTGCGCGACACGCTACTTCGGCTGTAGCCACTTGAGATCAGCCATGCCAGGTATCCCCTGAGAAACAGCCGGTCAACCTTGTTGAACTCCGTTAAATTTCTATCGTCAAAAAATACGACGAGAGGCACAAGGTCGTTCACATAGTTGCGAACGGTATGGTCCGCAAGTTGGCGCGTCGTGCTGATATGTTCAGCGTAGTCCCGGATGATTGCAGAGATATCCGGAAACTGAGACTTGCACAGCGCGTTTTCCATTGCGGGTGAAGGCAATTTCCTGACGGTTGTCATTTCTGCACCGTCAGGAAACTTCTTCCCAGCCAGTAGGCATCGTTTCCGATCAGATACCTGATCTCACGCTTTGGCTTTCTTGGCCGTTGTTTTCTTCTTACCGGATTTTTTGCGTGAGCCGCGTTTCGCCTCTGCTTCTGCCGCTGCTGCGGCTGCTGCTTCGGGATGCACGATTGCACACTTTTCCATCGCAGTTTTCCAGGCGATTTCCCAGTTTTCTTTGACTTCACCAGTTGCTCGTTCGCCGGGTCGAGTGGATATCGAGACGCGGCAATCAGGGAATCTTCCGCACGATAGAAATTTGCCGAAGCGTCCGCTGCGGATGACGAGAGCGTCCCCGCCCTCGCATAGTTCATCGCTTTTCTGTACGAGCTTCGCACGATCTACCCGCTCAGCCTTTTCGATAGTTTCCTCGACGGCTTTATCGAATGGGCCAAAGAACTCCTTCAGCATTTCAACCCAGTCCTGCTCACCTTCAGCAACGGCGTCGAGTTTCGACTCCATACCCGCGGTGAACCCCAGATTCATGATGTTTGAGAAGTGCTCGGTGAGCAGATCGGAAACAGCAGTGCCGAGTGGAGTGGGCTTGAACCGTGTTTTTTCACGGTCGACATACTGTCGTCGTTCGATTGTGCCGACAATTGACGCGTACGTGCTAGGGCGACCGATTCCCTGTTCTTCCAAAAATCGAATCAGGTTGGCTTCCGTATAGCGCGGTGGTGGCTGTGTGAACTTCTGGTCGGCATTCACTGACTCCTTCTTCAACGAGTCGCCTTCGTTCATTGCCGGTAGCTGTCGGCTGTCCTCATCTTCGGCATCTTCATCTTTGGTTTCAATGTAGAGCTTGCGGAAGCCATCGAATTTCATAACTGAACCAGTTGCACGAACGGTGTACTCGTTCCCGTTTGGTGCGGCGGCTGTAATGTCGACGCCCGTGTTATCGACGATTGCGTCGGACATCTGACTAGCAATAGTCCGCTTCCAGATCATCGTGTACAGGCGGAGCTGTTCACTGGAGAGAAACGGAGCAACCTTCTCAGGGGTGTTCGAGGCTGATGTAGGTCTCACGGCCTCGTGGGCTTCCTGCGCCGACTTACTTCGAGTCTTGTACCGCTTGGGACCGGTTGAGTATTCGTCGCCGTAGGTGGATTTAATAAACGCCTGTGCTTCATCCAGTGCGTTTTGAGATAGATTTACGGAATCGGTCCGCATGTATGTGATGAGACCGACCGGATCGGCGCTCCCAAGCTCGATACCTTCGTACAGATCCTGCGCTATCCGCATCGTTCGTTGTGCGCTGAATCGGAATGATCGTGCGGCCTGCTGCTGCAATGTGCTGGTCGTGAACGGCGGGCGTGGGCGCTGCTTCGCCTCTTTCCTCGTTATATTCGTGACCGTGTACGTCGCGGAATTGAGATCGGTCTTAATCGCCATCGCAGTCGTTTCGTTGTCGACTACTGGCTTGCCTTTCTGATTCGGAACCGCTGTCAGATTGGCATTGAACATAAATTTCCGGATGCCAGAGTCAGTTTCAAGATCAACCGTGATCACCCAGAACTCTTCGGGTTTGAACGCTTCGATCTCTCGCTCGCGGTCGACGATGATTTTGAGCGCGACTGATTGAACTCGCCCTGCCGAAAGTCCACGCCGAACCTTGCTCCAGAGAACAGGGCTTAGCTTGTAGCCAACGATTCGGTCGAGAAGACGGCGCGCCTGCTGGGCGTTCACCAGTTCCATGTCGATCTCACGCGGGTTGGAAAAAGCTTCCTCGATAGCGGAGTTCGTGATTTCATGGAACACGACTCGTTTTAGATTGTTCGCCTTGCCAAGACCAGCAGCTTCGACAAGGTGCCATGAGATCGCCTCGCCTTCCCGATCAGGGTCAGTTGCGAGATATACCGACCCAGCCTGTTTCGCTGCTTTTTTGATCTCACTTATCAGGGTCGCTCTTCCACGTACGTTTACGTAGGTGGGCTCGAAGGTCATGTTCTCAACTTCGACACCCAACGAACTTTTGGGTAGGTCGCGGACATGTCCCATGGATGCTTTGACGATGTATTTATCGCCGAGGAATCGGCCTACTGTTCGTGCCTTCGCCGGTGATTCGACGATGACCAGATCGCGCTTTGACGTTTTCGCCAAGTTTCTAATACCTCAATACGGTGGTTCCAAATGATCATGGCGATACCACCGGACGTTCTTTATCAACAATGAATTGCATCGAGCCCACCTGCCGGGCAGTTCCCCGCAGTTCCAGCATCACCAAAACGGCGCTGACGGCTGCTGCAGCCTCGCCCAGCGCTCTGGTGATGTCGTCGACGTGCATCGGCTCTCTGGAAAGTTCAAGAAGTTCGACAACGCGACGCTCGATACTTAATACATTGTTCTCACGCGCGAAGTTGTCAAGCGCGTTTTCGCCAAAGCCGGTACTTTTCTCGACTGAACCTTGCGGGCTTGTTAGCTCGTCCACCGGTTTCAATAATCGAGAATCGACATTCAGGTCCTCAAGAATGTCGTTCGCAGTCGTGGTGAGCTTGGCACCCTGTTGAATCAACCAGTTGGTCCCCTTGCTCTTTTCACTCAAAGCACTTCCCGGCACCGCGAACACATCGCGATTTTGTTCAAGTGCCCAGTTCACTGTCAGCATGGCACCGCTTTTGAAGGCAGCCTCGACGACGAGCACACCGTGACACAGACCACTGATGACTCGGTTACGACGTGGGAAGTGCTGCGGAAGCGCACTGACTCCGGGAGGGTATTCCGTGAAGATGGCTCCCGACTCGACAATTTTTTCTACGAGAGGGATGTTGCGTTGGGGGTAGATGCGGTCGAGTCCTGAGCCAAGTATCGCCATCGTGTGACCGCCTGCCTCAAGCGCGGCACGATGGGCAGCGGTATCGATTCCTCTTGCGAGGCCCGAGACAACGGTCACACCAGCCCTTGCGAGATCGTACGAGATGCGACGCGTCATCTCGAGTCCATATGGTGTTGCCTCTCTTGAGCCGACTATCGCAATCGCTGGCTCGTCCGCTGAGAGCATTTCGCCCTTCACATAGATGACGCTGGGGGCAGATGGAGTCTCTGCCAGTTGGGACGGATACTCGAGGTGTCGGAGGTGCAGGGCACGAATTCCGAGACGCTCCAGTTCACCGACAATCTCATCGGGCTCATTTGCATCTCGAAATCGTTGGGTTTCCCCGGCTATTTTCCGTGGGAGACCGGCTACAACCAGGTCTGCTATAGATGCCTGCCATGCAGTATTCAAATCACCAAAGCGTGCTTCGAGTTTCGCGAATGTCGCAGGGCCGATGCCGGATATCTGATGAAACGCAACCCAGTACTTCAAGTCATTCATGTGGCGAATAATGACTTATACAGGCAGATTAAGGCAAATATTGGTGTCACATTGTTCATGCTGATTACACACTGGTCTCTCAGTAATTGGTCGCAAGACTGCCACCGATATGGGTTTCCCTCCGGCAAACATAGCGCGAGATCACGCTCAACTCGTCGCGCGCGCAAATGTTGTTCGCTGCACTACAGGATGAATTTACCGTCCTCAGGGGTGAGGGGCGCACATGCCATAGACCGGGCAGTGGTGGGTGGTGTTGGATACAAAAAAATGGCGGAGAGGACAGGATTCGAACCTGCGGTGAGCTTGCACCCACACACGCTTTCCAGGCGTGCCCATTAAACCGCTCTGGCACCTCTCCGCGGAAGCAACTCCAACCGGCATCGCCAGTATTGCCCATCGTTATTGGAAGGCGGCGAGCCAATTCCGATGCTTATATGGCGGAGAGAGCGGGATTCGAACCCGCGATATGCGGATGCATATACCGGTTTTCGAGACCGGCGCCTTCAGCCACTCAGCCATCTCTCCGAACTCATCAACTATAGCAATCGAACTCGCCATTTCGGTCGTTTAGCATACAGAGTTCCTGTGAAATATATTTCGGTTATCACCTCTACCCGTATGTAGAAATATTGACGCAAAAGAAATTGAACCCCTACGATTTAACGATTGTCGATCAAAATGAATTCTCACCAATCTAGATATCGCACTGTCCAGCACATTTCCAACCGGGATTCGTTTCCGAAAATCGCGGTGGTCACAGATATCTCGCTCCCACTGTCGAAAGTGGTTGTTTGATGACAATCGCAGGAGTAGTCCTCGCTGCCGGAAAAGGCACGCGTATGAGGTCAAATATTCCAAAGCAACTTCACAAAGTTGCGGGCGTGGCACTCGTTGGCCACGTGGTACGAACGTTGCGAGATGCCGGGATAGACGAGATCAATGTTGTTGTGTCGAGCGACCTCGCCGAATCAGAGGAACTCCACGCCGCGCTACTCCCGAGGGTCACGGTTTCAATTCAGTCCGAACAACTTGGTACGTCAGATGCACTGAAGTCGGCTCGTTCCTCAGTGGCAGGCGCAGAATCAATTGTCGTCGCGCCGGCGGATATGATTCTGGTCACGAGCTCGATTGTCAGGCAGGTGATAGACACCCACGCCGAATCAGACGCGCTCACTACGGTGCTGGGCGCGGTTGTTGAGGATGCGACGGGTCTTGGGCGGGTGGAACTCGATACCGCCGGGCATCCGAAGGCTATTCTTGAAGAGCACGAAGCAGATTCTGAACTGCTACAAAGCCACCTGACCAACACCGCCTGGTACTGCTTCAACAACAAGTGGATATGGGACGCACTTGATTCGGTGCAGGCTGCCGATACTGGGGAGGTCTATCTTCCCAGAGTAGTTGAGCAAGCGTCCGCACACGAGCGTTCGAGGATCGTGATTTCTGACGATAACGAAACTGGTCTTGGCATCAATGATCGAGTGCAGCTCGCCCGTGTTGAGAGCGTGGTGCGGAGGCGTATCAATGAGACTCACATGGCCAATGGGGTGACATTTCAAGACCCCGGCACGACATACGTAGATATAGATGTTGAGATTGGCTCAGACACGACGATCGGAGCGGGGACCCATATCAGGAGCGGTTCAAGGATCGGAGCCAACGTCTCGATAGGTCCCAACACGCAGATAACCTCAAGCAAAATAGGTGACGAAGCTGTCATCGACGGTGCGCGAGTCGCTAATTCTATTGTGGGCGCTGGCGTATTCGTAGGATCAAACTCGCTCGTTCGCGCCGGAGCAGAACTCATGGTCGGATCTAGAGTCGGGAATCTCGCCGAAATCAAGAATTCAGTGATCGGGCCTGGCTCTCGGGTTTCCCACTTCAGCTACATGGGTGATGCCACGATTGGCGCCAACGTGAACGTCGGCGCGGGTACTGTCACTTGCAACTACGATGGAAAAGAAAAGCATCCGACTGTGATCGAAGATGAGGCTTTGATCGGATCGAGTACTATGCTGATCGCTCCAATTACGATAGGTAAGGGTGCCAGGACGGGTGCCGGTTCCGTTGTGCGATCAAACGTCGCGGCGGGTGACACAGTAGCCGGAGTACCGGCAAAATCTATAAGATCGAAGTGAATACACAATGTCCCGTATTATCATTGGGACAGGAATCAAAAGGAATGACAAAAAACTCAGACGACCCTGATAGTACGGGGCAACCTCCGGAAACGAACCAGCAAACGGTATTGATTGAGGTGGACGCCTGATGCCCCCCGGCCTGCTGTCCCTGCTGGCGCTAATAATCTCTGGAACCATTTTCTTTCTGACCGCCCTCGCGATATCTTCGCTCGGCACTCGGATTAACCCTCTGCCCTCGGTTATTCGGAATCCCGCGCTGAACGGAAACGGTCAGGGAGATTCGGATCACGATCACGGATTTTCTGGTCGACTCACAGCCGAGTCCAGCCTCATAGGCAGAAGCCTTCAGGCCGCGGCAATGATGGCATCGGCACTTGCCGTGCTCGCTATGTTTGAATCGAACTCGGATTCCGCGGTCTCTGGTTATAAAATTGCCTTCAGCGGCGTGATCACGGCAGGCGGTGCCATCGTTGTTCAACTCGTCGCCTCCGGACTTTCCGGATACCGGCGAAACTGGGCCCGCACCATCAGCCGACCGACCGGCACACTTTTGCGCTGGATCAGCACCGTACCCGGGATTTCACATGTAGTGAACTTCTCGCTCTCACGAGGCCGGGGTGGCGATGCTGTTGGAGAGGAAGTTTCGGCTGCTCTTCAAGAGAGCCTCGACTTCCTTGAAGAATCGGTTATCCCTGCCGACCAGAACGAACTGAGGATGATCCGCGGCATCTTGCGAATGGATACTGTGAAGGTTCGAGAGATCATGGTGCCCAGAGTAGACATGAATACTGCCTCTGCGACTGCGAGCATCGGTGAGGTTGCAGATCTGATGTCTGTCGGTGGCCATAGCAAGATTCCCGTGTATAACGAATCTATTGATTCGATCGCCGGGGTTATTTTCGCTCGAGACGTGCTGGCGGCACTGGATAACGACGAGAACCCTGAGAACCCAGTAGCAAGCCTCGCACGCCCTGCGCTGCACGTACCGGAGTCGCAGAGCCTTGAGAGGCTGCTTCGGCAGCTTCAGGAGCACCGAACAGGGCTGGCGATTGTTGTAGACGAATACGGTGGCGTGTCGGGTCTGGTTACCGTGACTGATTTAATCGAAGAGATCGTCGGAGAATTGATCGACGAGTTTGATGTCGATGGCCCTGAGATCGAGGCAGTTGATTCCAGAGAAATGTTTGCAGATGCCGGTGCATCGATCGACCTGATGAACCAGACATTAGGGACTTCAATTGTTGCGGACGGTTTCGATACGGTGGGTGGCCTCGTTTTCCGAGAGTTGGGAAAAATGCCGTCACCGGGCGACACTGTTGCAGTGGAAGGGGTGATCATCACCGTCCAATCGGTCATCGGTAGGCGAATCCGCCGCGTGAAGGTCGAGCGCACAGAGACGATCGGCATTGACGCCGACTAGGCATTTCGCAGCGTTGGACTGACCAAACGTGTGAATGACGAACAAGCCGCTCCGTCACCATCTAACTACTTGTCCGGGTCAGAAACACCACTTCTGTTTGAACAAGCCTGACGCGCATGCAGTCCGGTTGTGCAATGGATTCAGTTGATCCCGCAAGAAGCATTCGAACTACCCCATGCGCCCATGGGAACGCTTTTACATTACGACGAGCGGTATTGAGCCTCTCTGGTGATTGGTGAGAGTTTGCCTGGCGAACAGAGCAGCAGGTATTCGGTTATCGGCAATCGCCCGATGCAC
The DNA here is from genome assembly GCA_024275195.1 of Chloroflexota bacterium. Classification (GTDB taxonomy): domain Bacteria; phylum Chloroflexota; class Dehalococcoidia; order Lucifugimonadales; family Lucifugimonadaceae; genus Lucifugimonas. The sequence continues at coordinate 35,340 of JAJRZP010000048.1, forward strand.
TTAAACCAACCGGCGTGAGGATATAGCGCGACCCAGATGTTCCCGTCCTGTTACAGATTTGCACCCACTCGAAGTCTGTTGTGGATTATCGATGGGCGAATTTACTTGCCTTCGATAATCTGGCGTTGAACATCGATCTGGAAGGTTAACTGAAGACGCCCCGGCATAACCCGGGGCGTCTCAGTAATCAAAGGATTAGGAGAGCCTAGCCGTCAATCTTGTCAACAAGAAGGAAGGCCGATGAACCTCGGTTGCCCTGATCGCCAGTAGCGGTGATCGTGTAGAGGCCCGGTTCCCAGCCCTCAAGGTCGACCGTGAGTTCGAAAGCGCCATTCTCGTTACCGACAGTAAGCGAGTCGTTCGTTCTAGGTGTCGAGCTTGAAAGAAGCTTGTCGAAGCCGCCTTTCTTCGCTGCGACCGAAATCGACTCGTCCTTAGCAAACCCACCACCAATGATGGTGATCGTTGCGTTACCGCCTGTTAGCTCGGCGGCACCGGTCGAAGGACCGCTGGCGTCGAACACGGTGATTCCAGCAATCTTGGTCGTGCCATCGGCGCCATCGGCACCATCTTTACCTGGAGCACCGTCCATACC